>NZ_JBAMDH010000015.1:0-137835 GCF_036961685.1 Massilia sp. DD77 | reverse complement strand
CGGTCGGCGGGACGGTGCGCCAGCAGGCGGCGCAGCAGCGTCAGGGCCGGGACCGCGGCCGCCGGCCCGATCCGCTCGGCGAACAGCCCGGCTTCGTCGGCCTCCAGGATCGCCGGCCGGCCCTGTGCCGCCAGCGCGGCGGCCGCCTCGCGTCCATGCACCTGCCACGCCTGGCCGCAGGCGGCGCTGTAGCGCAGCAGGCGTCCGCAGACCAGGTAATAGAGCAGGGCGCCGAGGGCGAAATAATCGCAGGCGGCGCCGGTCAGGTAGCCGTCGCCGTCCGGGAAGAACTGTTCGGGCGCCTGCCAGTTGGCGGTGCCGGCATAGGAATGCGGGCGCAGGTCGTCGAGGCGGCGGTTGGTGCCGAAGTCGGCCAGCTTGATGCTGCCGGTGGCGCGCTCGAACAGCAGGTTGCCGGGCTTGAGGTCGAGATAGCGCCAGCCGTAGGCATGGACCTTCGCCAGGCCCTGGTTGACTTGTCCTGCCCAGCCGAGGGCCTGCAGGGGCGCGACCTGGCGCCCGGCCGCCTGCTCGGCCCCCAGGTGGGTGGCGAGGTCGCCGTCGAGCAGTTCCAGCGCCAGTGCGGGCATGCCATGGTGCTCGCCGCTGTCGAGCAGGCGCACGATGTGGCGGCCGTCCCAGGGCGCCAGGGTACGCAGGAAGGCCAGTTCGGTCCGGGCGCTGTCCAGCCAGCGTTCACGCAGGGCCTGCGGCGCGCGCGCCATCTGTTCCAGGTTGACCAGCTTGAGGGCGACCCCGGCGCCCGGTGCGCAGGATGCCTCCGCGCGCCAGATGGCGCCGTAGCTGGAACCGGCCAGCGGCTCGCACAGCCGGTAATGGCCGCCGGAAAGCGCAACGATGCTGCCTGCTTCGTACATGGTGTCCCCCAGCCTGGCGCCTGCCGCGCCGATACCGTGGATGAGCGGGGGGAAGGTGAAAGTGCTGGCGCCGAAGTGTGGGCGAGGAAGTGGGGTAGAGAGAGAGCGTGGCGAAAGTCAGCGCGCCAGGTAGTAGGCGGCGCCGGCCAGCAGCATGAAGCACAAGACGATGCCCTTGCGGATCAGGCGCGGTCCGCGGCGCATGGGGCCGAGCAAGGCTTCCGAGGCCGCGACGGCCTCCCGCTCCAGGATCACGTCGTGCGGATGGAAATAAGTGCCACCGCTGCTGTCGTAGGTTTCGAATTCGTCGCCGCGCAGGCGTGCGCCGAGCACCTCGGCCAGCAGGATCAGGTGGGGCAGGTGCGCCTCGTCCGGGCTGGACGTCCAGAGTTCGCCGTCCTGGTGCCAGACGGTGCAGATGTCCGCGTCGGCGGTGCGGGTGAAGCAGGGCGGACTGTCGTCGAAGCGCCAGCCCAGGCCGGACGCCGCCAACTTCGCCTCCCCGAGCGAGATCGGAACGACGCCATCGGAGGTGGAGCGCAGGATGGTGAGGTGGTAGCCCATGCCGGAGTCGTTAGCGATATCAAAACGACATCGTCGCGCCGATCATTCGTGATAGCAATGCGCATTGCATGAAAGACCTGCGCCCACAAAAACCCGCCCTCGCGGGCGGTTTGTCGGGATCAGCGGCCGTAGTAGCCGCGGTCATCGCGGTCCCAGCGGTCGCGACGGTCATGGCGGTCCCAGTCGCGGTGGCCGTGGCCATGGCCGCGGCCCGGATGCACGTAGACCGGCCGCGGCTGGACGTACACCGGGCGCGACTCGACATAGACCGGGCGCGGCCGCACATACACGGGACGCGGCTGGACATAGACGGGCGCCGGTCGGTAGTTGCTGGTCACGTAGCCGCGGTTGCCGTAATAGGCGCGATTGTCGTAGTAGCCGCGGTTGTCATAGTGGCGGCGGTCGTCGCGCGAGGAGATCGAATTGCCCACCGCCGCACCCAGCACGCCGCCGACGATGGCGCCCTCGGTGCCGCCGGCGCTGTGGCCGATCGCCGCGCCGAGCACCGCGCCCACTGCCGTGTTCACACCGCGGTCGCCAGCCATGGCCGCCGGCGAAGCGGCGGCGGCCGCCAGCAGGACCGCACCAAAGGTTTTCGAATTCAACATGGCTCTTCCTTTCGTCCCTGCGGTGATCGGATGATCGCTGCGACGCCGGGGTATGAGCTCACTATAGTTGCCGTCCGGGAGGATGCCATCTGTTAATACAGATTTTTACAACTAGGCGGGCACCGTAACATTGCGCCGCGGACCCTTCCGTGCCCTTGCAGTGGCGCGGCGCCGCCCCATCTAGCCTCCATCTTCCCTCACAGCCAGCCTCCATGCGACCCAGCCGCAGTTTCGTGATCCTGCTTTCCCTGCTCGTCCTGCTCCAGGTCTACATCGGCATGCGCCTGCTGCCCGATCTCGCTCTCGGCATGGCCGGCGGCATCGCGGCGGTGCTGGCCCTGGTGCTCCTGACCGTGCTGGTGCCGGTGGGGCTGATGTCGGCCTCGCTGCGCCGCCGGCGGTGGTCGGAACTGGTGGCCTGGGCCGGGCTGCTGTCGATGGGCTTCTTTTCCTCGCTGCTCGTGACGACCCTGCTGCGCGACCTGGTGCTGCTGGGCTTGCTGGCAGCCGGCGCGCTGGGCCCGGAGCTCAGGCATGGCAGCGCGCTGGCCGTGCCGCTGGTGGCGGCGACGGTGACCCTGGTCGGCTTCGTCAACGCGCGCCGGGTGGCGCGCGTGGTCAAGGTCGACGTGCCGATCGCCAGGCTCCCGGCCGAGCTCGACGGTTACACGATCGCCCAGATCTCGGACATCCACGTGGGCCCGACCATCAAGCGGGCCTTCCTGAACGCCGTCGTCAACAAGGTCAATGCGCTGCGCGCGGACGCGATCGCGATCACCGGCGACCTGGTGGACGGCAGCGTGCAGCGCCTGGCCCTGCATACCCAGCCGCTGGCGCGCCTGGCGGCGCCGGACGGGGTGTTCTTCGTCACCGGCAACCATGAGTATTATTCCGGCGCGGAAGAGTGGATCGCCGAGGTCAGGCGGCTGGGCGTGACCGTGCTGCTCAACCAGCACGTGGTGCGCCGGCGCGGCGGCGCGGCGCTGATGATCGCCGGCGTGGCCGACTATACCGCCCACCATTTCAACCCGGCTCACCGCAGCGATCCGCGCGCGGCCGCCGCCGGCGCCCCGCAGGACGTCGACGTGCGCGTGCTGCTGGCGCACCAGCCGCGCAGCGCGCTTGACGCCGCGGCCGCCGGCTTCGACCTGCAACTGTCCGGCCACACGCATGGCGGCCAGTTCTTCCCGTGGAATTTGTTCGTGCCCCTGCAGCAGCCTTTCGTGGCTGGCCTGAAACGGGTGCGCGACATGTGGGTCTACACCAGCCGCGGCACCGGCTACTGGGGGCCGCCGAAGCGCTTCGGTGCGCCGTCCGAGATCACCCTCGTGCGCCTGGTGCCCGCCTAGCCGGAATCATGTAAATACGGCAACAAAAGCCCTGCAAAAACCGGCGCGATGCGTTATCGTTGGCATCCTTTGACCTGATTGAGGATCCGCACGCATGAACCGCCGCACCTGCCGTCTTCCCGTCCTGACCGTCCTCGCCGCCAGCTTGCTGAGCCTGTCCGCCTTCGCCGCCAGCCCCGGCAACGACCCGGCCGCGCTGGCGAAGATCCGCGACACGGCGATGGCGAGCGACTACGCCTGGGAACGCACGGCCGACATGACCGACCTGATCGGCCCACGCCTGTCGGGCTCGCCGGGCGCGGCCGCGGCCGTGACCCAGGTGGCGGAGGCCATGCGCAAGCTGGGCGCCAAGGTGACCCTGCAGCCGGTGAAGGTGCCGCACTGGGTGCGCGGGGTGGAGACCGGCGAGCTGGTCGAGTACAAGGGCAGGCCGAACGGCATCACCCAGCGCGTGGTGCTGACCGCCCTGGGCGGCTCCGGCGCCACCCCGGCTTCGGGCCTGACGGCGCCGGTGCTGGTGCTGGGCCATTTCGAGGAGCTCAAGGCGCGCGCGGCCGAAGTGAAGGGCAAGATCGTGCTGTTCGACGTGGCCTTCGACCAGCACATGGCGGACCGGGGCCTGGCGGGCCCGGCCTATGGCCAGGGTTCGGCCTACCGCCGCGACGGCCCGCGCATGGCGGCCGAACTGGGCGCCAGCGCCGTGCTGGTGCGCTCGGTTGGCGGCGCCAGCTACCGGCTGCCGCACACGGGCGGCACCGGCCTGGTGGATGGCGCCCGCATCCCGGCGGCGGCCGTCACGGCCGAGGACGCGATGCTGATGGCGCGCCTGGCCAAGCGCGGCCCGCTGAGCATGCGCCTGGTGCTCACGCCCCAGACCCTGCCGGACGCCGACAGCTTCAACGTAATCGCCGACCTGCCGGGCACCGACAAGGCCGACGAGATCGTGATCGTCTCCGGCCACCTGGATTCCTGGGACCTGGCGACCGGCGCGCAGGACGATGCCGGCGGCGTGGCAAGCGCCATGGCGGTGATCGAAACCCTGAAGAAGCTCGACTACCGTCCGCGCCGCACGATCCGCATGATCGCCTGGATGAACGAGGAGAACGGCACCCGCGGTGCGCGCGGCTATCTGGCGGCCGAGCAGGCCAATGTCGGAAAGCACTTCGGCGCGATCGAAAGCGACAACGGCGTCGGCCGTCCCTTCGGCATGCGCACCAGTGCGGCTCCGGCGGCCATGAAGCTGTTCGGCCCGCTGCAAGCCGCCCTGCAGCCGCTGGGCGCGGGCGTGTTCCAGCGCCAGGACGCCTTGCAGACCGGCGATTTGTCGGGCCTGGAGCGCGCGGGCGTGCCCAGTTTCGCGCCGCTGATCGACACCTCGGCCTATTTCGACTACCACCACACCCCGGCCGACACGCTGGACAAGGTGGACCCGGACCATCTGCGGCGCCATGTGGCGGTGATGACGGCCACGGCCTGGTTCCTGGCCAACATGGACCAGCCGATCGGCCGCGCGAACGTGCCCGAGCGCTGATCCGCCCGGGCACGAAGCAGGGCGCGCGGCCGCGCGCTCAGACGCTTGGAATGCGCCTGATCGCGCGCGCGTGGCCGCGGTAGGGACGTCCGTAGATGGTCTGGATGCCGCTGGCGAAGTTCTGGCCCCAGACCAGCTGGACCCGGGTTTCGTGGGGTTCGCTCGACCAGTACCATTCGCGCTCGAAGGCTTCGCGCAGGTTGGCGAAGAGCAGCGCCAGTTCGCGCCGCGTCGGCAGCGCGCCGCCGTTCCGCATGGCCCACTCGCAGGCCGCGGGCCAGCTGACGTCGGCCGCGTCGCCCGGCAGCAGGATCAGGTGGTAGTCGGGTTCGTTCTTGCCCAGGATCAGGCCGGCGTAGTGCTCGCCTTCCTTCAGCATTCCCCGGATTTGCATGTATTCGCCCATGGCGTCCTCTTCGCGTTTGGTGGCAGTCCGTTTCGACCGTCGCCCTCGTCACTTAGTTGCGTGGGTCTTGCGATCTGGATCATGCAAACATCTGATTTCTATCAGGAAATCCTGCTCCGTCCTTTGCTGGCCCAAGAGAATATTTTTGAGAAAAATGAACTTGGGCAGTTTCCTTCGCTCAAAAGAGTACGTTCATTTCTCAGGTAAGGAAGCTTCTCATGGCAAAACCCGCTGCGATCGTCTCGCCGCTCCACACCCATGTGCTGCTCGGCTGCTGCGCCGTACTCGTGCTGGCCGGCTGCGGCGGCAACGATGGAGCAAAGCGCGAGGATGGCCTGGTGACGCGGACGGCGGCGGAGGTCCTGGATAGCAAGACGGTGGCAGCGCCGCTCGCAGGCGCGGCCGCCGCTGACGAACCGGATGTGAACGCGCCGGCGGTGCCGGTGGAAGCCGAGGCCGTGGCCGGGCAGGCCCCCGTCCAGGCCGCACCGGCGCCCGCGGAGCTCGCGGTGCCGGCCGCGGTGGAATCAACAGCGCCCGCAGTGGGCGCGGACGTCGCCGCGTCCGGCTCGGTGCGCATCTTCGTCGCAGCTGGTGCGGAGCCGGACCTCATCTGATTGCGCCGGCCAGTCGGCGAACCTCGGCGCCGGGTGGAATCCCGGTGCGGCGGATTGGCGGCAATGGATGAAGTCGGCCGGATGGCCCTAGTCGTCGATGGGCAGTGCGATCTGCGGCCCGTCCGCCCCCGCGCGGTTCACGGCGGTGCTGACCTTGTGCCATTCGAAGGCCTCGGGCGGCAGGGCGGCGCGGCGCGCCAGTTCCACCGCTTCGTCCGCCGACAGGGCCGGGTCCAGCCAGAGCGCCGCGTCGGCCGGGTCGAGTACCACAGGGCGCCGGTCGTGGAGGTCGAGCATCCCGCCCGAGGCGTCGTCCGTGATCAGCACGAAGCCGGCCTCGGCCCGGTTCTCGGTGTAGCCGCCGAAGTTGGCCAGGGCCAGCATGTAGAGCGGCGCGCGGTCCTTGCGGTGGATGTGCCAGGGCTGCTTGTGGCCTTTCTCGCCGGTCCATTCGTACCAGCCATCGGCCGCGACCACGCCGCGCCCCGACTTGAGCAGGGCGCGCCAGTAGCGGTTGGTCAGCTTTTCCATGCGCGCGTTGATGCAGATGGGTACCTTGTCCTTGGCCCAGCGCGCCTGGTAGCTCCAGAACACGTCGTCGACCCGGTGTTCGCCGTCCTGCACATGCATTACGGGCCGGTAGGTGCCGGGCGCGACGTTATAGGCCGGATCGGATTCGCTGTCGTACACGGCGTCCGCCCAGCCGAAGGCGTTGGCGTAGTAGCGCGCCGTCTGGCTCTGGTCAAATCGTCCACACATGGCGCCATCCTACCGCAAGCGCCGCAGGAGGCACGCACGCTGTTCGCCAGCCGTGCGCCGTTTGGCCGTACCCGCCCGGAATGGTATGCTCAGGTATACAGTGACGGACAAAAGACAAGGAGCAGGTATGGCAGCAGGCTGGTGGAAGGTATTGAAGACCGTGCCGTGGAGCGAGGTGATCCACGCCGCGCCGCAAGTGGCCACCGGGGCGCGCCGCCTGTGGGACACCGTGGCGCGCAGGTCGGGCACCATGCCGCCGCCGGGCCCCATCATCGACGAGATCGAACCTCAGGAAGACGTGTTCGGCATCGTCATGGCGCGCCTGGACAAGAATGAAACCACGGTGGGCGAGCTGCGCGGCCAGATGCTCTCGGCCTCCGAGATCATCGCCAACCTGGCCGACCAGAACGCCCAGCTCATCGCCAAGATGGACGTGATCCGCACCCGCCTGCTGTGGCTGGGCGTGGCGACCGGCGTGTCCTCGGTGCTGGCCCTAGTGGCGCTGGCCCTGGTTGCCGCGCGCACCTAGCGCGTTCGGACAACGGATGAAAGCGGTATTGATCCTCGCCACCTCGTTCCTCTTCATTTCCATGCTGATGAACGCGGCGCGCCGCCGCGGCAAGCTCAACGACGAAGCGAACCGCGCCGTCAGCGGACTGGCGAAGTCGATGCGCTGGTTCGTCTACGGCCTGCTGTTCTTCGTCGGCATCGTCTGCGTGGCGATGGCCTGGCAGATGGTCCACACGCCCGGCTAGGAATTCAGACTGCCGTCGCGGCGCCGCCGAATACGACGGCCAGCTCCTCGATGGCGCGCAGCACGTGCCGTTTCAGGTAAAGCCGGTGGCGCCCGTAATAGAGGGCCACGTCGTCGTGGTAATCGCAGCCCAGCGCCTTGTCGTCCAGCACGGTCGCGCGCGGGCAGTAGCCGGCCACGCGGTAGAAGCGGTACACGGTCGACTTGGTCGCGCTCGACTTGGTCCACACATGGCAGGCCGCGTTGCGGCACTTCGCCACCAGTTCCGTGATGTTGGTCGCGTCTTCCTTCGGATCCAGGTACTCCGCGAACACGAGCGGCTTGCCAATCGCCCTGGCCGTCTGCAGCAGGTCGTGCAGGTTCACCAGCAGCATCGCGACGCAGGCTTCGTAGACGATTTCGGACAGGTCGTACTGGCCCAGGCTCTGGACCAGGGAACGGCAGGTACGGATCGCCTGGACGGCATCGAAATCGGCCGGCGGGGAGGGCGGGGCGCGGCGTTCAAACGCCAACACATTGTCGGTGTTCATAGTCTGCAAGATTATTGTGCTTGTACTAACCATAGCACAGCCGTGAAGAGTCGCCGTTCAAGCGTGCGCATGGGCGTGCGGTCTTCCAAACTTCGCGCAAGGTGTTGAAATTCCGGTATCATCCACCCGGCTTGTTTCCGTTGTTTAACTAATATTTCCTACTGTCCGTGCTCATTTCGAAGCCTGTAGCCGGCGCCGGGTTTGCGGCGCGCGTCCTGAACCTGGTCGACAGCGGTATCGTCGTGGTCGACAGCCAGCAAGACATCGCCCTGTGGAACAGCTGGATGGTGCCGCGCTCCGGCCGCTCCGCGGCCCGGGTGCAGGGGCAGCCCCTGTTCGACGTGTTCCCGGCCCTGCGCGGCTCGCGCGTCGAGGCGGCGGTGCTGGCCGCGCTCACCGAGGGGATCGCCACCACCATCCCCCAGTCCCAGGAGCGCACCCCGTTCCCGCTGCGCGAGGCGGGCAGCTTCGACGGCGCCTTGATCGAGCAACTTGTCTCGGTGACGCCCTTCAGCGATGACGGCGAGCGCTGCTGCATGATCGAGATCCGCGACGTCAGCGGTTCGGCGGTGCGCGAGCGCAAGCTGATGGACCATGCCGAATCGCTGCGCGCCCGCTCGTATGTCGACGGCCTGACAGGCATCGCCAACCGCCGCCACTTCGACGTGGCGCTGGAGCGCGAGCTGCGCCGCGCCCAGCGCGCGGACGGCCAGTTGTCGCTGCTGCTGGTCGACATCGATTCCTTCAAGGCCTACAACGACCACTTCGGCCACCAGCAGGGCGACAGCTGCCTGACCACGGTGGCCCAGGCGCTGGCCGGCATGCTCAAGCGCCCGGCGGACGTCGCCGCGCGCTACGGCGGCGAGGAGTTCGCGGCCATCCTGCCGGACACGTCGCTCGAGCAGGCGCGCGCCCATGCCAACGCGATCCGCGAGCACGTGGTCTCGCTGGCCCTGGAGCATGCGCCGGCGGCCGTGCATCCGATGGTGACCTTGAGTATCGGTGTCGCGAGCTTCGACAAGGACCGGCTGAACGAACCGGCGGCGCTGATCGAGGCGGCGGACAAGGCCTTGTATGCGGCCAAGCGCGGTGGGCGGAACCGGGTGATGGCGGATGGGGATGTGGCCTGAGGACTGTCGTCCGAGGCCAGCGTTTCGCCGATTTAACAAATTCGCTAACCTCAAGACCGTCACCCCGGGACTCGGCGTCCCCCTCGGCCGGGACCCAGGTTCGCAGCGCTGTGGCAGCGCGTACAGAACTTGAATTCCGGCCTTCGCCGGAATGACGTGCGGAGGCCAAAGCAACACCGGTGACGTTCACGATGTGCGAATGCCGAAGCCGCAAGCTTTGGCGTCTTCGCGAGCGTCTAGACCGGCGCCGGCATCTTCGCGATCAGCTTGTCCAGCGTGATCGGATACTCCCGTACCCTTACCCCGGTCGCGTTATAGATCGCATTCGCCACGGCCGCCGCCACCCCGCAGATCCCCAGTTCGCCCACCCCCTTGGCCTTCATCGGCGAGGAGACCGGATCCACTTCGTCGAGGAAGATCACGTCCTGGTGCGGGATGTCGGCATGCACCGGCACCTCGTAGCTGGCCAGGTCGTGGTTCACGAAGAAGCCGTGGCGCGCGTCGACCACCAGTTCCTCCATCAGGGCCGCGCCCACGCCCATGGTCATGGCGCCGATCACCTGGCTGCGCGCGGACTTGGGATTGAGGATGCGTCCGGCGGCGCAGACCGCGAGCATGCGGCGTACCCGCGTCTCGCCGGTGTAGGCGTCGACCGCCACCTCGACGAAGTGGCCGCCGAAGGTCGACTGCTGGAATTTCTTGTCCAGGTCGCCGTACTCGATGCTGTCCTCGCCGGCCAGCTCGCCGCCTGCCGCCAGTTCGGCCAGCGGCACCGTGCGCCCGCCGGCGCGCACCGCGCCGTCGGCGAACTGGGCCTCGGGCTCGGCCACGCCCAGGCGCGCGGCAACCGCTTCGCGCAGCTTGACGCAGGCCGCGTAGACGCCCGCGGTCGAACTGTTGCCGCCCCATTGGCCGCCGGAGCCGGCTGATACCGGGAAGTCGGAGTCGCCCAGGCGCACCGTCACCCGTTCGAGCGGCACGCCCATCATCTCGGCCGCGGTCTGGGCGATGATGGTGTAGCTGCCGGTGCCGATGTCGGTCATGTCGGTTTCGACGACGATCTTGCCGTCGCGCCCGAGCCTGACCCGCGCGCCCGATTTCATCACCAGGTTGTTGCGGAAGGCGGCCGCCACGCCCAGGCCGACCAGCCAGCGCCCGTCGCGCACCTGGCCGGGGCGTGGATTGCGGCTCTTCCAGCCAAAGCGCTCCGCGCCCAGGCGCAGGCATTCCGCGAAGCGCCGCTCCGAGAACGGGCGGCTCGGCTTTTCCGGGTCGACCTTGGAGTCGTTCAGGATGCGGAAGGCGATCGGGTCCATGCCCAGCTTCTCCGCCATCTCGTCGATCGCGATCTCGAGCGCCATCATGCCTGGCGCCTCGCCGGGCGCGCGCATGGCGTTGCCCTCGGGCAGGTCGAGCGTGGCCAGGCGCAGCGAGGTCATGCGGTTGGCGCCCGCGTACAGCAGGCGGGTCTGCTGGACCGCGGTTTCGGGCTGGCCGCCGGGCAGGTCGCCGGACCAGCTTTCGTGGGCGATCGCGCTGATCTTGCCGTCGCGCGCCGCGCCGATGCGGATGCGCTGGATGGTCGCCGGGCGGTGGGTGGTGTTGTTGATCATGATGGCGCGCTGCAGGGCCACCTTCACAGGCCGCTTGGCGGCGCGTGCGCCCAGCGCGGCGCAGATGGCCTCGGCCCGCAGGAACAGCTTGCCGCCGAAGCCGCCGCCGATGAAGGGCGATACCAGGCGTACATTGGCGGGCGCCAGGCCGAGCGTGCGCGCCAGGTCCTTGCGTCCCCAGTCGACCATCTGGTTGGCCGTGTAGACCGTCAGCTTGCCGCCCTCCCACAGCGCCAGGGTCGCGTGCGGCTCCATCATGGCGTGCGACTGGTCGGGCGTGGTGTAGGTGGCGTCAAGGCGCACCGGTGCTTCCTCGAAGGCGCGGGCGAAGTCGCCGACCTTGGTGTCCGGCTTGTCGTCCGTCTTGGGCACGCCGGCGGAAGCCTTGGCCGCGGCCAGGTCGTAGCGTCCGGGCTGCCTGGCGTAGCGCACCCTTACCAGGCCGGCGGCGGCGCGCGCCTGCTCGAAGGTCTCGGCCACCACCACCGCGACAGCCTGGTGGTAATGCTGGATCTCCGGTCCGCCCAGCAGGTGGGCGGTGTTGAACTTGCCCTTGGTCAGCTTGCCTGCGTTGGCGGCCGTGACGACGGCGAGCACGCCCGGCGCGCGCCGGGCGGCGGCCGTGTCGATCGCCGCGATGCGGCCCTTGGCGATACCGGCGCCGACGATGTAGCCGTGGGCGGCATTCGGGGCAATGTCATGCCGCTCGTAGGCGTAGGGTGCGGCCCCGGTGCACTTGAGCGGGCCGTCGATGCGGTCATGCGGGCGGCCGACGACCTTGAGCTGGTCGATGGGGTTCTTGGTGGCGGGTGTCGTGAATTTCATGGCTCAGGCTCGCTTGAGGTCGTTCAGCACGGCGGCCAGGGTACGCTGCACCAGCGGCAGCTTGAAGGCGTTGTGTTCGGTGGTCTTGCTACCGGCCAGCAGCAGCTCGGTCACGGCGGCGGCGCCGGCCGGCAAGCGGACTTCGGCGGCCTCGACGCGCCAGGGCTTGTGGGCCACGCCGCCCAGGGCCACGCGCCCGCTGCCGTCCGGCTGGACGATGGCCGCCACCGACACCAGGGCAAAGGCATAGGACGAGCGGTCGCGCACCTTGCGGTAAGCCTGGACGCCGCCGGCCGGCTTGGGCAGCTTGACGGCGGTGACCAGTTCGCCGGGTTCCAGGGCGTGTTCGATGTGGGGCGTGTTGCCCGGCAGGCGATGGAAGTCGGCAATGGGAATCACGCGCGTCTTGCCGTCCGGGAGTACGGTCTCGACCTCGGCGTCGAGCACGCGCATGGCCACGGCCATGTCGCTTGGATGGGTGGCGATGCAGGCCTGGCTGGCGCCGACGATGGCGTGGTGGCGGCTGAAGCCCTGCAGGGCGCCGCAGCCGCTGCCGGGCTGGCGCTTGTTGCAGGGCATGTTGGTATCGTAGAAGTAGTAGCAGCGCGTGCGCTGCAGCAGGTTGCCCGCCGTCGTCGCCTTGTTCCGCAGCTGGCCCGAGGCGCCGGACACCAGCGCGCGCGACAGCACGGCATAGTCGCGCCGGACCCGCGCATCGGCGGCCAGGTCGGTGTTGCGGACCAGGGCGCCCACCCGCAGGCCGCCGTCCGGCGTGGCTTCGATCTTGTCGAAGCCCAGGCCGTTGACGTCGATGAGGTGGGCGGGCGTTTCGATCTCGAGCTTCATCAGGTCGAGCAGGTTGGTGCCGCCGGCGATGAAGCGGGCGCCGGGCGTCCTGGCGGCCGCCGCGGCCGCTTCGCCGGCGCTGGCGGCGCGCTGGTAGGTGAAGGCCTTCATGCTTTCACCCCCGCGACTTCGGTGATGGCTTCCAGGATGTTCGAGTAGGCCCCGCAGCGGCAGATATTGCCGCTCATGCGTTCGCGGATTTCCTCGGCCGACAGCAGCGGGCGCGCGTTCAGGTCGGCGCTGACATGGCTGGGTACTCCCTGGCGGATCTCGTCGAGCACGGCAACGGCCGAACAGATCTGCCCGGGGGTACAGTAGCCGCACTGGTAACCGTCGTGCTTGACGAAGGCCGCCTGCATCGGATGCATCCGGTCCTTGTTGCCGAGGCCCTCGATGGTGGTGATCTCGGCGCCTTCGTGCATCACGGCCAGGCTCAGGCAGGAATTGATGCGGCGCCCGTCCACGATGACGGTGCAGGCGCCGCACTGGCCCTGGTCGCAGCCCTTCTTGGTGCCGGTCAGGCGCAAGTGTTCGCGCAAGGCGTCGAGCAGGGTGGTGCGGGTGTCGAGCTGCAGGGTGACGGGCTTTCCATTCACCTTCAAGCTGACCCCGGCGGTGCTGGGTGGGCGTTCCGGCGCGGCGGCGGCGCCCTGGGCGGCGCCGGTGCCGGACATGGCGGCGCTGGACATGGTGGCGGCTCCTGCGAGCAGGAGATTGCGCCGGCTGATCTTGGCGTAGCTGAAATCGTGCATGCTCCTGTTCCTTCAAGTGGCGAGGGGGCTTCCACGAACCGGGCGGATGCCCGGTGCGCCGGAGCGAAAAAAGTGTGCTGAACGGAGAGTTCGGCGTTACCACAGCACCGCCAGTAGCGACAGCGTGTTCGTAAGGCGGACAGGGTCGCGCCGCCGTCCAGCCTGGGATTGCTCGGCCTGTAGCGGTAACAACCTCGAAGATTGTAAGTCAGCGGCCGGACGGCAGTGCGTACGGTAGGGAGTGGCAACTTTTCTCTCTCCAAAGTGGTAACCGGGCGCTGGCCCATGGACCAGCGCGGCCATCCTCACGCCTGCAAGACATAGGACCCGGGCGCGGGAGGCCGGTCTGGCATGGGCGCGGGTGGATCGACGCACGCCCCCGCGCGCCGCGCGAGCCAGCCTTCCCAGGCCGGCCACCAGCTCCCTTCGCGCTGTTCGGTGCGCGCTTGCCAGCTGTCCGGATCGATATAGGGATCGGCATGGGCATGTACACCAATCTGGTAAGTGCGGTTGGGACTGCCGGGCGGGGCGACCACCCCCGCATTGTGCCCGCCCGAAGTAAGGGCAAAGGTAATTTCGGTATCGCTCAGCGGAATGATCTTGTAGACCGAGCGCCAGGGCGCGACGTGGTCGGTGAGGGTGCCTACCGCGAAGATCGGCGCCGTGATGTCGGTGAGCGCCACCGGCCGCCCAGCCACGAGATAGCGCGAGCTGGCCAGGCTGTTCCTGAGGAAGAGCTTGTGCAGGTATTCCGAATGCATGCGGTAAGGCATGCGGGTGGCGTCCGCGTTCCACGACATGAGGTCGGTTTCCGGATCGGGAATGTCGAGCAGGTAATGCCTGAGCCGGCGCGACCAGATCAGGTCGTTCGAGCGCAGCAGCTGGAAGGCGCCGGCCATCTGGCGCGTATCGAGATAGCCCTGCTGCCACATCGTCGCTTCCAGGAAGCTGACCTGGCTGTCGTCGATGAACAGGGACAGCTCGCCCGGTTCCGCGAAGTCGACCTGGGCCGCCAGCAGCGACATGCTGGCCAGGCGCCGGTCGCGGTCGCGCGCCATGGCCGCCGCCGCGATCGCCAGCAGGGTCCCGCCAAGGCAATAGCCCGCGGCATTGATATGCGGCGCCCCGGTTTGTTCCGTGATGGCGTCGATGGCGGCCATCACCCCCAGGCGGCGGTAGTCCTCCATCGACAGCTCGCGGTCGGCGTCCTGCGGGTTCTTCCACGAAACCATATAGACCGTGTGGCCGCGCCCGACGAGGTAGCGCACCAGCGAGTTATGGGGAGACAGGTCCAGGATGTAGTACTTCATGATCCAGGCCGGCACGATCAGCAGCGGCACCTCGTACACGCTCGGGGTGACGGGATCGTAGCGCAGCAGCTCGATCAGCCGGTTCGACATCACCACCCGGCCCGGGGTGGCCGCTACGTCGCGGCCGGGACGGAAGCTGGGCGTGCGCACGTGGCCGGAGAACGCATCGCGCGCCTCGCGCGCCGCGCGCATGCTGCCCTTGAGCAGGGTCAGGCCGCCGCTCTCGTAGGCGGCGCGCTGCACGACGGGGTTGGTGGCCACGAAGTTCGAGGGCGCCACGCAGTCGAGCAGCTGGCGCGCAACGAAGGTCACGACGTCGGAGTGGTGGGGAGAGACGCCGCGCACCCCCGCGGTCGCGCGGTGCCACCATTGCTGGTTCAGCAGGAAGGCCTGGCTCAGCTGGTGCCAGGGCCATTGCTGCCAGGCGGGATCGGCGAAGCGCTTGTCCTGTTCCAGCGGCCGTACCGGATCGGCGCCGCCGGCGCTGGCGTAGGTGACCCAGCGCTGGGCGTTCGAGATGGCCTGGGTGAGGAGTTCGTGCTGCTTGTCCGGCGACAGCACCAGGTGGCTGGCCCAGTCGAACCAGGCGACGCCGAGCGCGCCCGGCGACAGGTAGCCGGTGAGGCGGCCAAGCCAGGCCGACAGCGCGAGGTCGGCCACCGCATGGCCGACCTCGGCTTCGGGATAGCGCGGCCGCGCGCCGCCTTGCCAGGAACTGGCTTCCAGGCGCCGCGTGGTGCCGGCGGCCTCTGGACGGGGCTCGGGAATGGTGTCGGGAGCCATGTCAGTGCGCGATCAGGAGGGGGGTGGTGCTGTGCGCCAGCAATGCCCGGGTGACGCCGCCGAGCACGAATTCGCGGTAGCGGCTATGGCCGAAGGCGCCGGCCACCAGCAGGCCGGCCCCGGCGCCGCGGGCCACCGCCAGCAGGGCGTCGCCGGGACTGCCGCGGGTATGCTCCAGCACCACCTCGACCTTGACGCCGTGGCGGGCCAGGTGCAGCGCCATGTCGGCGCCCGGCTCCTCGCCATGCAGGTCGGCCATGGACTCGGGATTGACCAGGGTCAGCTTGACCGTCTGCGCCTGCCTGAGCAGGGGCAGGGCGGCGGCGATGGCGCGGATCGCCTGCACGCTGCCGTCCCAGCCGACCACGGCGGGACCGCCCAGGGGCAAATCGGGCCAACCGGGCGGGACCACCAGCACCGGGCGGGCGCCATGCAAGGCGATATACTCCGGCAGGCCGCGTACCGGCGTCAACAGGCCGGGCACGGGCGCGGACTCGGCCGTCCGGCTGACCACCACCAGGTCGGCGTAGCGCGATTCGAGCAGCAGGGCGTAGCGCGCATCGTCCTCGATCATGCGGGTTTCGAAGGAAGCGACGCCGAGGCGCTGGACGGCGGTGGCGAATTGCTGGAGGCGCAGCTGGACCGCCTCGCGCACGCCGTTGAAATCGGATTCGGGCATCATCGGCGCGCCCATCGAGCCGGTCAGCAGCGCGTAGTCGAGCCAGGAAATACCGGTGGCGGCGCTGCCGACAAGGTGGGCCCCGTATTCGTCCGCGAGCCGGGCGGCGGCGCGCAGCCGCGTTTCCTGCTCGGGACTGCCGTCGACATGCACCACGATGGTCTTGTACATGCTCGCTCCTTTCGTGACGGGTTGGCGGACCCGTGCGGACCGCTTTTCAAGTGGACCGGCGTGCCGGGTCTGCAAGGGAATCCGGCCGACGTCCCATGCTTGCTTGGATCACCTTGATGCCAATGTATTCCTTTGCCTGATCCGTGTCAGTAATAGAGTTGATATGGATCAAAAGACTCTGATAAAAAAGGCGCTGTCCTCGTTGTGTGTGGAATGTGAACTCTCGGGCTCCATCGCAGTCCAACCGGTGTCTTACGGATGAGCGGGAGGGACGATGGAAAAGAAGCGCTTTGCCAGATGGCTGCGGCAGGTTTCCCTACTGACCCGGCGCCAGCGTCTCCAACTGATGGATGCCCTGCGGCCGGCCGCCGGACTGGACCAGGTGTGCGAGGCGATCTCCGGAGCGGCGCGCGATCCCTGCTGCCCCGCATGTCAGGCCCGGCACTCCTACCGGCATGGCCGCAGCCGGGGGCTGCAGCGTTACCGTTGCCGCGCTTGCGGCAGGACCTTCACGGCGCTGAGCGGCACCCCTTTGTCCCGGCTGCACCACCGCGCCAAGTGGCTCGACTACCTCGGCAACATGCTCGATGCCAAGAGCGTACGGACCAGCGCCAAGGCGCTCGAGGTGCACCGCAACACGAGCTTCCGCTGGCGCCACCGGTTTCTCGCGCTCGTCAAACACGACCGCCCGGAGCGGCTGGCAGGCATTGCCGAGGCCGACGAACTATTCCTGTTGGAGTCGCAGAAGGGCTCGCGCAAGCTCGACCGGCCGGCGCGGCGCCGGGGCGGGGTGGCTGCGAGCCGCGGCATCTCTCGCGAGCACGTGTGCGTGCTGGTCGCGCGCGACCGCACCGGCGGCACCCACGACTTCGTCACCGGACGCGGCTCAGTCACGAAGGATCAACTGCACCAGCACCTGCTGCCCGTGCTCGATCCCGATGTCCTGCTGGTCACCGATGGGCACCCCGCGTACCGCTGTTTTGCGCGCGAAGCCGACATTTCCCATGAGTTCGTCAACTTGCGGGCGGGCGAGCGGGCGAGCGGGTGCGCGGTGCCGACCACGTCCAAAACGTGAATGCTTACCACCGGCGCTTCCGGCAATGGCTGGCGCGCTTTCATGGCATTGCTTCGCGCTACCTGCCGAATTACCTGGGCTGGCAATGGGCGCTGGACGGGGCGCGCATCGCCACGCCAGAGCGATTTCTGCGCTGTGCGATCGGCGTCTTCAACACATAACTGTTACAGCGCCATAGAAGGCCTCGCTTCGAGTCAACGAGCTCGTGGGCAGTATTGCTTGGTTAATGTCCGACTAGGCTTACGTGCCGACGCGGCATCGATTACCGAAAAATGCCCTTGTACTGGTGAAGTCCAGCCCTATCTTTGTCTCGTACCGGCGCGAGTGGTCGGTTCTCTTTGTGTCTCCAATCTCAGCTCCGCTGAGGATTCGGCCGCTGCCGGCAATATGGGCAGCGGCTCTTTTTTTGGGACTGGCCGGAGCCTCCTGCGGCAATGCGGCAATGCGGCAACCCGGCGTCCCGGCCGGACGCAGATGTCTTCGCGCAAAATGTCGATGGCTTACATGTAGACCGTGCCGAGAACGCAGCTGGGGACAGGCAGGGAGGAATTTCTGGCTTTCGCAGAAAAGCGGGAATTCTTGCGGAAGAATGCCGAGGGAGAAAGTCACCGGCGACGGCGTGAAACCTGCACGCATACTGGTGCCCGGAGCCGGAATCGAACCGGCACGCCATTTCTGGCAGGGGATTTTAAGTCCCCGGTGTCTACCAGTTTCACCATCCGGGCAGCGGGCGGCATTCTAGCACATGCGTGTTCCGTTAGGATCATTACGGCAAGTTTGCCGGACTTGCCGGCATTGCGCGCAGGTGGAGCGCGGCCGGCCGCCGAAAAATATCGGTGCAGGCCACGTATTGACGCCGCGCCCCGACATTGGAAGGGCGCCACGGATGGTGTAGCATGCACGGCGACGCCGCTGAGGCGAAAGCAAGCATGAGGACCACCATTTGAACATCACGATCAACGACGAACTGCGATCCTTCGTCGATCCGCTTACTCCGATTGAATACGCCGCCCTGGAACGCAGCCTGCTGGCGGAAGGCTGCCGCGACGCGCTAGTGCTGTGGGGCGACGTGCTGATCGACGGGCACAACCGCTACGAGATCTGCCGCAAGCACGGCATCGACTTCCGCACCGTCCAGAACGACAAGTTCACCTCCCTCGAGGACGTGATGCTCTGGATGATCGACAACCATCTCGCGCGCCGCAGCGTGTCGGATTTCCAGCGCGGCGTGCTCGCCTTGCGCAAGAAGGAAATCCACGCCGCGCGCGTGGTGGACAAGCCCGCCGCGGAGGAGGGCGACAAGAATGAGCCGGCGGGCGACACCAGTCCGCCCTGGAACACGCGCGAGGACATCGCCCGCGCTGCCCGCGTCTCGAGCAACACCATCAGTCAGATCGAGCGCATCCAGAAAGCCGCCACGCCCCAGCTGCGCGAGGCGGTGCGCCAGGGGACCATCTCGATCAATGCGGCCGCCAACGTGGCCCAGCTGCCGGAAGCGGTCCAGATCGCGGCCGTCGCCGGCGGCCGCAAGGAGCTGCAGCAGGCGGCGCGCCAGGTGCGCGAGCAGAAGGCCGCCAGCCGCCCGCGCAAGGAAACGCCGGAGGGAGAACCCATCGACGAAAAGGCCGCCCTGCGCGCCGAAGTCGCGGCGCTGAAGGACCGCGTGGCGACCTTGCTGACCGAGAACGAAGTGCTGAAGCAGCGCCTCGCCGCGGACGGCGGACAGGACGCATAAGAACATCCCACCAGGAGACAAGACCGCATGCCCGCATCCCGCCGCTTCACTCCTTCCCTTGCCCCCATGCTGCTGGGCGCCAGCCTGCTAGTGGCCGGTTTCGTCGCGCAAGCCGAACCTGCCGCCGGGGAGGCAGGCAAGCAGGCGCTCAAGCAAATGGACAGGCAAGGCGGCAGCGCCGCCGACCTGGCGCGCTGGCGGCAGGCGGCGCAGCGGGTCAGCATCCTGCGCGACAAATGGGGCATCCCCCACGTGTTCGGCAAGACCGACGCGGACGCGGTGTTCGGCATGATCTACGCGCAGGCCGAGGACGACTTCAACCGGGTCGAGCTCAATTACATCAACGCGCTGGGCCGCCTGGCCGAAGTCGAGGGCGAAAAGGAAATCTGGCGCGACCTGCGCATGAAGATGTACATCCAGCCTGAGAGCATGAAAGCCAAGTACGCGGCCAGCCCGGCCTGGCTGCAGCAGCTGATGAACGCTTTCGCGGATGGGCTGAACTGGTACCTGCATACCCATCCCGACGTGAAGCCCAAGCTGATCACCCGTTTCGAGCCCTGGATGGCGCTCGCCTTCAGCGAAGGCAGCATCGGCGGCGACATCGAATCGATCGACCTCAAGGAACTGGAGCGCTTCTACGGCAAGCGCCCCGCGCCGGCGCTGGCGGCGCTCGGCGCGGGCAAGGGTGTCGATCCCGAGCCGCGCGGCTCCAACGGCTTCGCCATCGCGCCCAAGCTGGCCAAGGCGGGCCACGCGCTCCTGATGATCAACCCCCACACCTCGTTCTACTTCCGCCCGGAAGTGCACATGGTGAGCGAAGAGGGCCTGAATGCCTACGGCGCCGTGACCTGGGGCCAGTTCTTCATCTACCAGGGCTTCAACGACAGGCTGGGCTGGATGCATACGTCCGGCGGCGGCGACGTGATCGACGAATACCTCGAGACCGTGTCCGAGCGTGGCGGCAAGTTCTTCTACAAATACGGCGCTGGCGAGCGCCCGGTGCGCGCGGTTCCCATCGTGCTGCCCTACAAGACCGCAAGCGGCGCCATGGCCAGCCGCAATGTCACGGCCTACTTCACCCACCACGGGCCGGTGGTGCGCGCACAGGACGGCAAATGGGTGGCGGTGAAGATGATGGACGAGCCGCTCAAGGCGCTGACCCAGTCCTACACGCGCACCAAGGCGAAGAACTACGCGGCTTTTTATCAAGCGATGGAACTCCGTACCAATTCGTCCAACAACACGGTGTATGCGGATGCCGACGGCAACATCGCCTACTTCCACGGGAACTTCATCCCGAGGCGCGACCCGCGTTTCGACTGGAGCAAGCCGGTGGACGGCAGCAACCCGGCCACCGAGTGGCAGGGCCTGCACGAGATCAAGGACACCATCACCCTGTTCAACCCGGCCAGCGGCTACATCTCGAACACCAACAACTGGCCCTTCAGCAGCGCGGGCGCGAGCAGCCCGAAGCGCCAGGACTATCCCGACTACATGTGGTCGCTGCCCGAGAACGCGCGCGGCCGCCACGCCGAGCGCGTACTGAAGGATGCGAAGGACTTCACCGTCGACAGCCTGATCGCGGCGGCCTACGACAGCCACCTGACCGCCTTCGAACCGCTGCTGCCGCAGCTGTTCAAGGACCACGCCGCGCTGCCGGCCGGCGACCCGCGCAAGGCGGCCCTCGGCGAGCAGGTGGCGGTGCTGCGCAACTGGGACCTGCGCTATGCCAGTGCCTCGGTGCCGACCTCGCTCGCCATCTACTGGGGCCAGGACATGGTGGCCCAGCATGGCGCCCGCGCCCGCGCCCAGGGCACGCCGGTGGTCGACTACATCACGTCCAACCTGAACGCCGAGGAGCGCCTGGCCTCGCTGGCGCGCGCTTCGAGCAAGCTGCAGGCCGACTTCGGCGACTGGCGCACGCCCTGGGGTGAGATCAACCGCTTCCAGCGTATCAGCGGTGAGGTCGACCAGCAGTACGACGACAGCAAGCCGAGCTGGCCGGTGGCCTTCGCATCGGCCAACTGGGGTTCGCTGGCGTCCTTCGGCATGGTTGCCAGGCAGAAGACAAAACGCATCTACGGCGATCGCGGCAACAGCTTCGTGGCGGCGGTCGAGTTCGGCCCGCGCGTGCGCGCCAAGAGCATCCTGGCGGGCGGGCAGAGCGGCGACCCGCGCTCGCCGCACTTCAGCGACCAGGCGGAGATGTACAGCCGCGGCGAGTTCAAGGATGTCCTGTTCTACAAGGAGGACATCGAGAAGGCGCTCGAACGCCGTTACCACCCGGGACAGTAAGGGAGCGGTGAGACGATGGGCCTGAGCGAAAAGCAAAAGATGCTGGCCGGCCGGCCCTACCATCCCGGCGACCCGGAACTGCGCGCCGAGCAGGCCGCCGCCGCGGCCTGGCTGGTGCGCTACAACGCGGCGCTGGCCGAACCGGTCGAGGCCCGGCAGGCCTTGCTGGCAGAGCGGCTCGGCAAGGTGGGACAGGGCGCCATCCTGCGTCCGCCCTTTCATTGCGACTACGGCTGGAACATCCGGCTCGGCGCGCGTGTGTTCGTCAACTTCGGCTGTGTCTTCCTCGACGTCGCTCCCATTACCATCGGCGGCGACACCCGCATCGGCCCCGGCGTGCACATTTACACCGCCGACCATCCGCGCGACCCGGCGCAGCGCCGCGCCGGCGTCGAATCGGGCCGCCTGGTCCATATCGGCAGCAATGTCTGGATCGGCGGCGGGGCCATCATCCTGCCCGGCATCACGATCGGCGACGATGCCATCGTCGGCGCCGGCAGCGTGGTCACCCACGACGTGGCGGCGGGCGCGAGCGTGGCCGGCAATCCCGCCCAGCCTCTGGCCGCAGGCTAGTTCCGCTTGCTATAATCGCATCCTTCGTTTCCCCTACTTCATCGCAGATTCAGGCAGGACCGCGCAGTGGCTAAACTCTATTTCAGGTATTCGGCGATGAACGCCGGCAAATCGACGGCACTGCTGCAGGTGGCGCACAACTACGAAGAGCAGGGCCAGAAGGTCAAGCTCTACACCGCCGTCATCGACGACCGCTACGGCGTCGGCCTGATCACCTCGCGCCTGGGTCCGCAGCGCCAGGTCGACACCTTCGGCCCCCAGACCAATTTCCTGGACGAGACGCCCGCCGTGGCCTGCGTGCTGGTCGACGAGGCCCAGTTCCTGTCCACCGCCCAGGTGCAGCAGCTGCACCAGGTGGCCCAGGTGCGCGGCGTGCCGGTCATCTGCTATGGCTTGCGCAGCGACTTCCGCGGCGAGCCTTTCCCCGGTTCGGCCTACCTGCTGGCGCTGGCCGACGACATCGAGGAAATAAAGAACATCTGCAGTTGCGGCAAGAAGGCGACCATGAACATCCGTGTCGACGCCGAAGGGCGCCGTATCAAGGAAGGCGAGCAGGTCAGCATTGGCGGCAACGAAAGCTACCGCCAGGCTTGCGGCCGCTGTTTCTATTCCAACTAGGCTGGCGTATCAGCAATGGCGCTCCTGAGCGCGTGCCAGGCCTGGCTGCCGGCGGCCGTGTGCGCTCCCGGCGGACCGGGAGCGATGCTGCTCTACCTGGCGCCCTCGGCGGCGCTGGCGTTCCTGTTCTGGATCGGGGCCGGCGCCCATCCCTTCTTTTTCGTGTTCACCGCGGCCGGCACCCTGTGCCACGAGCTGGCGCACTTCTCGGCCGGCCTGCTCACCAATGCCGAGCCGGTCGGCCTAAGCGTGGTGCCGCGCCGCATCCCGCGTCCGGGCAAGGGCCACAACTGGGAGCTGGGCTCGGTCACCTTCGCCAACCTGCGCTGGTACAACGCGGCCCCGGCGGCGCTGGCGCCGCTGCTGGTGCTGCTGCTGCCTTTCATCGTGGCCTGGTGGCGCACGCGCCGCGATTGGGTCTTTGAACCGCTGGACCTCGCCCTCATGTTCGTACTGGCGCCCCAGTTCTTGTCGTTCTGGCCATCGCCCGTGGACTGGCGCCTGGCGGCCCGGTCCTGGCCCTATGTGCCGCTGCTGGCGCTGGGGGCCGGAGCCTATTGTTATCATGGCCAGCTGCTTGCCCTTGTCAAAGGCTAATGCTTGGCTTATGCCAGCCTTAAGCCTGGACTCCCGGGGCGCACAATGCCGCTCTGCTTGCCGGTACGTTCCTGTAGAATGGGCCGCAAGCGCGGTTTGACCGGCTCCGCAGGCACGTCCTAAAGCACCAGGGCCGCACCGCAAGCGCAACAGTATCCCTTCGGAGAAACGAAGAATGAAGAAGCATGTGTTCATCGCCGCCCTGGCCTTCGCCATGTCCGCCCATGTGGTGACCGCCCAGCCCGACAAGTC
The DNA here is from genome assembly GCF_036961685.1 of Massilia sp. DD77. Taxonomy (NCBI): domain Bacteria; kingdom Pseudomonadati; phylum Pseudomonadota; class Betaproteobacteria; order Burkholderiales; family Oxalobacteraceae; genus Massilia; species Massilia sp. DD77. The sequence continues at coordinate 114,585 of NZ_JBAMDH010000015.1, read as the reverse complement.
CGGGCCCACGGTCGCCTCGATCGCGCCTTCCACTCCCGCTTCGCAGATGAAACCGGTCGCCGCTCAGACCCAGGCCGCGGTATGGGCCTCGCGCGTGCTCGGCCGCTACCACTACAAGGCCGTGCCGCTGGACGATGCGATGTCGAGCAAGATCTTCGACAACTACTTCGAAGCCCTCGACAGCGAGAAGCTCTACTTCGTGCAGGCGGACGTCGATCAGTTCGCGCCCCAGCGCAACAAGCTCGACGACGCCATCAACAGCGAGAACCTGACTGTTCCGTTTGCGATCTACAACATGTACCAGCAGCGCTTCACCGAACGCATGAGCTATGCGCGTGAGCTGCTGAAAGGCAAGTTCGACTTCACCACGGACGAGACCCTGCAGCTCGACCGCGAGAAGGCGCCCTGGGCCAAGACCGAGGACGAGATCCGCGACCTGTGGCGCAAGCGCGTCAAGAACGACTGGCTGCGCCTGAAGCTGGCCGGCAAGGAAGACAAGGCGATCCGCGAGACCCTGGACAAGCGCTACGAGAACTACGTCAGCCGTATCAAGAAGCTGAACAACGAAGACGTGTTCCAGATGTTCATGAACGCCTATGCCACCGCGATCGAGCCGCACACCAACTACCTGGGCCCGCGCTCGGCGGACAACTTCGACATCTCGATGCGCCTGTCGCTCGAAGGCATCGGCGCGGTGCTGCAGTCGCGCGACGACTACACCCTGATCCGCGAGATCGTGCCGGGCAGCCCGGCCGACAAGTCGGGCAAGCTGAAGGTCGGCGACCGCATCGTCGGCGTGGCCCAGGGCAATGCTCCCTTCACCGACGTGCTCGGCTGGCGCCTCGACGACGTGGTCGCGCTGGTGCGCGGCGAAAAAGGCTCGACCGTCCGCCTCGACGTGATCCCTGGCGACGGCGGTCCCGACGCCAAGCACGTGTCCGTGACGATGGTGCGCAAGAAGATTTCCATGGAAGAGCAGGCTGCCAAGAAGTCCATCATCAAGGTGAAGGACAATGGCGTCGAGCGCCGGATCGGAGTGATTTCGCTCCCGACCTTCTACCTGGACTTCGAAGCGCGCCGGAAAGGCGACAAGGATTTCCGTAGCGCCACCCGTGACGTGGCGCGCATCCTGGGCGAACTCAAGAAGGACAAGGTCGACAACGTCCTGATCGACCTGCGCAACAACGGCGGCGGCTCGCTGATCGAAGCGATCGAGCTGACCGGCCTGTTCATCGACAAGGGTCCGGTGGTGATGCAGCGTACCGCCGAAGGCCGTGTCGAGGTCGAAAGCGACACCACCCCCGGCCTGGCCTGGGACGGTCCGATGGGCGTCCTGATCAACCGCGGTTCGGCCTCGGCGTCCGAGATCTTCGCGGCCGCGATCCAGGACTACGGCCGCGGCCTGGTGATCGGCGAGCCGAGCTTCGGCAAGGGCACCGTCCAGACCCTGATCGACCTGGACCGCTTCTCGCAGAGCGAGAAGGTGCGCTACGGCGAGCTCAAGATGACGATCGCGCAATTCTTCCGCATCAATGGCGGCACCACCCAGCTGCGCGGCGTGACCCCGGACATCAAGCTGCCGGTGCTGTCCGACCTGGAGAACTTCGGCGAGTCCTCGTACGACAACGCGCTGCCCTGGGTGGCGATCAAGCCGGCCGCCTACCTGCCGGCGGGTGACCTGAAGGAGCTGATCGGCCCGCTGCAGAAGCGCCACGAGGCACGCATCGCCAAGGACAAGGAGTTCCAGTTCCTGCAGGAAGACATTTCCGAAGTGCTGAAGCTGCGCAAGGAAAACGCGATCTCGCTGAACGAGGCCGTGCGCCGCAAGGAGCGCGACGCCCAGGATACCCGCGCCAAGCTGCGTGAAGCGCGCCTGGCCGGCGCCACCGGCACCGCGAGCGACGAACCGGCCCGTGCTCCGGGCGGCAAGGAAGCCCGCGGCAAGGTGCCGGAGGCAACCAAGCCGGCCAAGTCGGTGGTGGCCCTGCGCGGCCAGCCGCGCCAGGACGACGGCCTGCAGGCCGACGAACGCAATCTCCAGGCCGAGCTGGCGGCCGAGAAGGCGGCCAAGGATGCCAAGGACGTGCTGCTGCAGGAGGCGGCCAACATCCTGGCCGACGAGGTTGGCATGCTGAAGACCGATACCCGCATGGCGTCGCGCGCCATGCCCTACATGGCTTCGACGCGCGGCAACTGATCCCGGCCGGCGCGCCGCCACAGTTCAAAAACAACGGCCGCGTCCCTCGGGACGCGGCCGTTTTTCATTCGTACGGGTGCTTTAGAGACGCGTTGGTTCCCCTGCGGATGTGTAACTCACGCATATTATTTCTATAACGAAATTTCCTGAGAGGGATATATGTGCGACAAGCATTTTTATATCTCCGTATGTTAAATCCCTAACAGACGCTCCCACCTCTATCGGCTAAAGAACGTCCGTGATCAATAGTGGGTATTGCTCAGAATTAATGTTCTTTTGTAGAGCGATAGCAAAACATAGACCAGTTTCTCATGTGCCGTTATGAGCAGTAGCTTTATGCTTTCTTCTAGCTCTACAGAGCACATTCGCACTACAACTCAACAGTAAAGCGCTGCGCACAATTTATTCCTTGCAAAGATTGATCTTTTTTTATTTATGCTACGATGACTTCATAGTTGCAATAAAAATAACCGATCAACCTCAAAGGAGTTAATGCCATGTCAATCCGCCGCCTTGTTGTAGCTGCACTGCTTGCCAGCGCGGGTGTTGCCCACGCGGAAGTCGTTGCGACCCCCAGCTTCCTGACCAATTGGACTGCCGGCAATGGAACCGATGTGATCGCTTCCGGCGCCCTGGGTAGCAACGTCAACCTGATCGGCGGCATTTCGCACACCAGCGGCGGAGCAAGCGCCAGCCTGGAAGATGTGCTGTTCGGCAAGGCCAGCGCCAACCTGGCCAGCGGCACTCAACTGCGCTACGAGAACGGCGTGCAGGGCAGCTACCTGGTCGGCACTGACAACGCTGCGCTCGCGGCCCGCCTAGGCAATAGCAAGTCGGTGGTTAATACCAACGACGGCGTGACCATCATCGGCGGCAACGCGCCGGTCCAGGGCGGTGTCGGCGGCGATGTGGGCGGCGGCGCGTCCGGCAGCACCCCGCCGGCTGGCGGCGGCATGCCGGGCCTCGGCAATGGCAACGGCAACGGCAACGGCAGCGCGCCGGGTGTCGGCCCCATCCCGGGTGCCGGCGCTGGCCAGGACACCAGCCCGGGCCAGGGTTCGGACATCGGCCAGGGCGCCGACGAGGTTGGACAACCGGCAGAGGTGCCTGAACCGTCGACCGTGGCGCTGATGTTGGCGGGTATCGCCGGCGTCTTCTCGCTGGCCGGCCGCCGCAAGCAGTAAGGACTGCTGGAGCGCAGGCGCCGCCCTGCGTTCCGGATAGTGCGCCCAGTGCGCAATCCCCTTGGCGGCAATCTTTATTCATGTACAATTCTTGTGAACGATCGTGCTTTTCGGGCGACGATAACAAGGAGACGACATGGATCTGCATTACACGGACGAGGACCTGGCCTTTCGCGACCAGGTCCGCGCCTTCCTCGATTCCCATCTGCCGAAGGACCTGCAGGAGAAGGTGCGCCAGCATCGCCGCCTGAGCAAGGACGACTACGTCCGCTGGCACAAGATCCTGGCCGCCCAGGGCTGGGTTGCCCCCGGCTGGCCGAAGGAATACGGCGGTCCCGGATGGACTCCCGTGCAGCGCCATCTGTTCGACGAAGAGTGCGCGCTGGCGGGCACGCCGCCCATCCTGCCCTTCGGCGTCAACATGGTCGCTCCCGTGATCATGGCTTTCGGCAGCCAGGCGCAGAAAGACCACTACCTGCCACGCATCCTGTCCTGCGAGGACTGGTGGTGCCAGGGTTATTCCGAGCCTGGCGCCGGGTCCGACCTGGCCTCGCTCAAGACCACCGCCGTGCGCGACGGCGACCACTATATCGTCAACGGCCAGAAGACCTGGACCACCCTGGCCCAGCACGCCGACATGATTTTCTGCCTGGTGCGTACCGATCCGGGCGTGCGCAAGCAGGAAGGCATCTCCTTCCTCCTGATCGACATGCATGCGCCCGGCGTCACGGTGCGTCCGATCATCATGCTCGACGAGGACCACGAGGTGAACGAAGTCTTCTTCGACAATGTGCGGGTGCCGGTGGCCAACCTGGTGGGCCAGGAGAACCGTGGCTGGACCTATGCCAAGTACCTGCTCGGTCACGAACGGACCGGCATTGCCGCCGTCGGCCGTTCCAAGCGCGAGCTGGCCTTCGTCAAGCGCCTGGCCGCGCGCGAGCAAAAGAACGGCCGCCCGCTGATCGAGGATCCGCTGTTCGCGGCCAAGGTGGCCGGGGTGGAGATCGAGCTGATGGCGCTGGAAATGACGGTGCTGCGCGTGCTGGCGCGCGCGGAACAGGCGCCGGGGCCGGAGGCCTCGGTGCTGAAGGTGAAGGGAACCGACATCCAGCAGGCCCTGACCGAGCTGATGCTGGAGGCGGCGGGCCCCATGGCCCTGCCTTTCGACCCGGACTACCTCGAGGGCGAGCGCGCGCACAGCATCGCGGGCGACGACGCGGCCGCGCCGCTGGCGCCGTACTACTTCAACTACCGCAAGACCTCGATCTACGGCGGGTCGAACGAAATCCAACGCAACATCATCACCCAGATGATCCTGGGGCTGTAAGGGGACACGATGCACTTCGATTTCAAGGAAGAACAGCTCCAGTTCGCGGATGCGCTGCGGCGCTGGGTGGAGCGCGGCTACGGCTTCGAGACGCGCCGCGCCATCGTGCGCTCCGCCAGCGGCGTCGACGACGGCGCCTGGGCCACCCTGGCCGAGCTCGGGATGACGGCGCTGCCGGTGCCCGAGGAGCATGGCGGCTTCGGCGGCGATGCGGTGGACATGTTCGTGGTGATGCAGGAGCTGGGCCGCGGCCTGGTGGTCGAGCCCTACCTGGCCACCGTGCTGGGCGCCGAGTTCCTGCGCCTGGGCGGCGTGCACGGCGAACTGCTTGCCGAGGTGGCAGCCGGCGAACTGAAACTGGCCTGCGCGCTGGGCGAACGCCAGTCGCGCCACGACCTGAACGATATCGCCACCCGCGCGGAACGCAGCACCGGCGGGGCGGACGGCGGCTGGCGCCTGGACGGCGAAAAGAAGGCGGTCCTGCACGGCGCCGCGGCGGGCGTGCTGGTGGTCTCGGCGCGCAGCGGCGGCGGCCAGCGCGACGCGGCGGGCATCAGCCTGTTCGCGGTCCCGGCCGACACGCCCGGTGTGAGCATCACCGGCTACCGTACGCTGGACGGCATGCGCGCGGCCGATGTGCGCTTCGAGGGTGCGGTGGTGCCGGAGTCCGCCCTGATCGGCTCGGCGGGCGAGGGCGGGGCCATCCTGGAGGCGGCGGCCGACTATGGCGCCGGCCTGCTGTGCGCGGAGGCGCTGGGTGCGATGCAGGCCTTGTTCGACTCCACCCTCGACTATCTCAAGACGCGCCAGCAGTTCGGCGTGCCGATCGCGAAGTTCCAGGCCCTGCAGCACCGTATGGCCGACATGTATATCCACCTGGAGCAGGCGCGTTCGATGGCGCTGCTGGCGGCTGTGCGCCTGGCCGAAGGCAAGCCCGCCGAGCGCCGCCGCACGGTGTCGGCCGCCAAGTACCGCGTGGGCCAGGCGGCACGCTTCATCGGCCAGCAGGCGATCCAGCTCCACGGCGGCATGGGGGTGACGGACGAGCTCCCGGCATCGCACTACTTCAAGCGCCTGGCCATGATCGAGCTGACCCTGGGCGACAGCGACCACCACCTGGCGCGTTTCGCGGCGCTGCCGGGGTTCACCGGGGAAGCCGCATGAGCGCGCAATGGTATTTCGAGGACTTTTACCCGGGCCAGGAGATCGACCTGGGGGAGCGCATCGTCACCGAGGAGGAGATCGTCGCCTTTGCGCGCGATTTCGATCCCCAGCCTTTCCATGTCGACCATGAGGCCGGGGCGGCCTCGATCTACGGCAGTGTCATCGCCAGCGGCTGGCACACCTGCTCCATGATGATGCGCATGGTGGTCGACGGCATGATGCGCGCCGCCTCGAGCTTGGGTTCGCCGGGGCTGGAAAAGGTGCGCTGGATCCGTCCGCTGCGCCCCGGCGACACGCTGCGCGTGCGCTATGTCACGCAGCAGGTGAAGGCATCCGCCTCCAGGCCGGACCGCGGCGTGGTGTGGTCGACCTGGATCGCCACCAACCAGCACGGCGAGGAAGTCTGCACCGTCGAGGGGATGGGCATGTTCGGCCGGCGGCCGCGGGAAGGCGCTCATGGCTAGGGCGCTCCGCTTCGACGAACTGCCCGGGCTGGCCGGCCAGGAAGTCGCCGTATCAAGCTGGTTCGAGGTGGGACAGGCCCGTATCGATGCCTTTGCCGAGGCAACCGACGACCGCCAGTGGATCCACGTCGACCCCGAGCGCTGCCGGCGCGAGTCGCCGTTCGGCGCTCCGGTGGCCCACGGTTTCCTGACCCTGTCGCTGCTGCCTGCGATGCTCGAGAGCGCGCTCGTCATCGGCGGCATGCGCATGGGCCTCAACTATGGCCTGAACAAGGTGCGTTTTCCGGCGCCGCTGCCGGCCGGCAGCCGGGTGCGGGCGCGCTGGACCCTGGCCCAGGCCGAGCCGATCGAGGGTGGCCTGCAGCTGCGCTGGGATGCGCTGGTCGAGTCGGAAGCCGGCGGCCGGCCCGTGTGCGCGGCCGAATTTCTCGTGCGCTGCTACGCCTGAACGCCTGACAAGCCCCTCATTGCTGCGCTGTATCGTCTTGCCGTACAGGCGTACTGTCTTCGACGATACGCCTTGCCCTGAGGGGCTTGTTGGGCGCTTCGAGACAGATGTCAGTCCTGCACGGCCACCCGATACTGGTTACGGCCGTCGCCCTTGGCCTCATAGAGCTGGGCGTCGGCCGCGGCCAGCAGCGCGGCGGCGGCCTGGCCTTCGCCCGGAACCTGGGTCGCCAGGCCCATGCTGACCGTCAGGCGCGGCGCCGTGGGCGATGCCGCGTGCGGCAGGTCGAGCTGGGCCAGTTCCTTTTGCAGGCGGCGCGCCACGCATTCGGCGCCGGCCGGGTCGAGCTGGGGCAGCAGGATGGCGAATTCCTCGCCGCCATAGCGCGTCACCAGGTCGTGGGTGCGGCCCGCGGCGCGACGCAGCCCCGCCGCCACCTGCACCAGGCAGGCATCGCCGGCCTGGTGGCCGTAATGGTCGTTATAGAGCTTGAAGTGATCGACGTCGACCAGGATCAGCGACACCGGCAGGCCGGCGCGCGCGCAGCGCCGCCATTCCGCCTCCAGGCGCTCATCGAAAGCGCGCCGGTTGGCCACCCCGGTCAGCGGATCGGTCAGGGTCAGGGCGCGCAGGGCGTCGGCCTGGCGCTTGACGGTCAGCTGGGTACGCACCCGGGCCCGCACCACGGCGGCGTTCACCGGCTTGGTGATGAAGTCGACCGCGCCGGCGCCCAGGGCCCGGGTCTCGTCCTCGGGGCTGGTGAGGGCGGTGACGAACATGACCGGGATGTCGCTGGTGTCGGACGCGGCGCGCAGGGCGGCGCACACGGCGTAGCCATCCATGCCCGGCATGACGGCGTCGAGCAGGATCAGGTCCGGGTGCTGGCTGCGCGCCAGTTCCAGGGCGCGCGGGCCGTCGAGCGCGAACAGCACTTCCTGCTCGTCCTGCAGGGCCCCGTGCAGGATCTGGATGTTCTCCATGGCGTCGTCGACGATCAGGATGCGCCCGTTCAAGGCCATTTCGGTCCAGCTCATAACGGCGCCTTCCGCTGCAGCAGTTCGCGCACCTGGGTGGCCGCCTCGCCGAAGCGCAGGGTGCCGACGGCGTCGGCCAGGCGGGCGGCGGCATCCTGGCCGGCGTGCGCGGCCAGCGCCGGATGCAGCGCATCGAACTGGGTGAGAGCCTTCATGTTGTTATTCTCCAGGAGTTGCAGCAGGCGCGCCAGCGAATCCTGCAGGGCCGGGCCGTCGCCCGCGAGCGGCGCCGCGAGAAGGCGCTGGCGCTCGGGGTCGTCGAGTTCGCGGGCGCCGGCAGCCGCGACCTCCAGCGCGGCGCCCAGCTCCGCCAGGCGCAGCACCACGGTCGGCTGGTCCTCGTTGCGCAGCGCCAGTTCCAGGTCATGGGCGGTGCGCGCGACGTCGACCGCGCCCAGGTTGGCGGCCACGCCGCGCAGGCGGTGGGTGACGCCCTGGGCCGCATGGCGGTCGCCGGCGTCCGCCAGCATCCGCAGTTCGGCCAGGGTGGCGGCGCGGCTGTCGATGAAGCGCGCGAACACGGCGGCGAAGCGCTCGAAGCTGCCGCCGAAGCGGGGCAGGGTAGCTTGCAGGTCGATGCCGGGCAGGTGCATCGGCACCGGGCTGGGCGCCTCCCCCTGGGCGGCGGGCGTCGCGGCCGTGCCGGCCCCATCCTGGGCGGCGGACGGGCGCGGCGCGATGCGCTCGAGGGTGGCCACCAGCTCGTCGACATCGATCGGCTTCGGCAAATGGGCCTGCATCCCGGCCTGCAGCGAGCGTTCACGGTCTTCGTCCATGGCGTTGGCCGTCATCGCCACGATGGGAGTCGAGAGGCCGGCCTGGCGGATCGCCGCCGCCGCTTCGTAGCCGTTCATGACCGGCATCTGCACGTCCATCAGGATCACGTCGTAGTCGGCGCGCTCGCCCAGCATGCTGACCGCCACCCGGCCGTTGCCGGCGATGTCGACGCTGGCGCCGGCGTGGGTGAGGATGAAACCGGCCACTTCCTGGTTGATCGGGTTGTCTTCCACCAGCAGCACGCGCAAGCCCTGCAGGCGCGCGACCAGGGGCGCGCCATGTCCCGCCGGGGCGGTGGCCGTCGCCGAAGCTGCCCCGAGCAGACGGTCGGCCGCTTCGCGCAAGCCACCCAGGGTGAAGGGTTTGCCGAGCACGGCGCCCAGCTGCAGCTCGCCGGCCAGCTCGGACAGGCGCTCGGCCTCGGGGTCGGCCACCAGCAGGCAGGTGGGCGGCAAGGCCAGTTGTTCGGCGCGCGCGGCCGCCAGCACGGCGACGCCGTCCATGTCCGGCATCGCGCCGTCCACGAAGGCCAGGTCGTAGCTGTGCCCCGCGCGCAGGCGCGCCAGGGCCGCCTGGCCGCCGGCGGCGCCGTCCACCTTCCAGCCGAAGGCGGCGCAAGCCGACGCCAGGGCCGCGCGGGCGCTGTCGTTGTCGTCCGCGACCAGCACCCGCAAGGGGCGGCCCGCTCCCTGCGGCAGGGGCCGCTCGTCCTCCACCACCAGGAAGGGCAGGGTGAAGTGGAAGTCGGCGCCGGCGCCGGCGGCGCTGGCCACCCCCAGGCGGCCGCCGGCCAGCTCGACCAGGCGGCGCGCGATCGCCAGGCCCAGGCCGGCCCCGCCGTACTTGCGGCTGGTCGAGCTGTCGCCCTGCGAGAAAGCATCGAACATGCGCGCCTGCTGCTCCGGCGCGATGCCGATGCCGGTGTCGCGCACCGAAAAGCCCAGCTCCACCTGCGCATGCTCGCGCCGCACCACGCGGATGGCGAGCACGATCTCGCCGCGCTCGGTGAACTTGACCGCGTTGCCCACCAGGTTGAGCAGCACCTGCTCGAGCCGCATCGGGTCGCCCAGCAGGGTGGACGGGACCTCCGGCGCCACGGCGAACACCGGCTCCACGCCCTTGGCCCAGGCATTGGGGGCGGTCAGCACGGCGATGCTGGACAGCAGGCCGTCGACGGCGAAGGGCGTGCGCTCAAGCACCAGCTGGCCGGATTCGATGCGCGAGAAATTGAGCAGGTCGCTGAGCATGCCCAGCAGCGAGCGGGCCGCGGTCTGCATGCGCGACACGTAGCCGCGTTCGCGCCGTCCCAGCTGGCCTTCCTCGAGCAGGCGCGCCAGGCCGACGATGGCGTTCATCGGCGTGCGCAGCTCGTGGCTCATGTTGGCCAGGAACTCGCCCTTGGCGCGGCTGGCGGCCTCGGCCTGGTGCAGGGCCTCGACCAGCTGCGACTGGGTCTGCTTGAGGTCGGTCACGTCGGCGTGCAGCATGTAGAAGCCGCGCACTGCGCCGTGCTCGTCGATGTCGGGAATGAAGTTGCTGAGGGCATGGATCGAGGCGCCGCCCGGCCGTGAGAGGGTGCGTTCGAAGGTCTGGGGCGCGCCCGCCAGGACGCCTTCGAAGAAGGGGCTTAGCTGGGCCAGCTGTTCGGCCGGCAGCAGTTCGGCCGCGGTGCGCCCGAGCGCGTCGTCCTCGCTGCGCCCCAGCCAGTCGAGATAGGGGCGGTTGGCGAAGCGGCAGCGCCGTCCGGCGTCCCAGTAGCCCACCAGGGCCGGCAGGTTGTCGGTCACGGTGCGCAGGAAGCGTTCGCGCTGGGCCAGCTGCTCGCTGGCGGCGCGCAGCGCGTTCTCGGAGGCCACGCGCGCGCTGATGTCGCGGATCGTGGCGGCCATCATGCCGTCGCCGCCGATGTCGACCCGGCTGAGGAGCACATCGGCATGGAACACGGTCCCGTCCACGCGCTGGTGCAGCCACTCGAACTGGCAGCGCCCGGTGTCGATGGCGCGCCGCATGTAGTCCATGGCCACCTCCGCGCTGGGACGGCCATCCAGCTGGACCGGCGGCGAGGTGCTGACCGGCGACTCGTTGAGCAGCTCCGCCGGGCTGGAAAAACCGAACAGCGCCGCCGCCGCCGGGTTGGCGCTGACGAAGCCGGCGCCGAAGGCGAGCAGCACCTGGGCGTCGCTGGACCCCTCGAACAGCACCCGGAACATCTCCTCGTTGTCGCGGTTGCGCTGTTCCTGGCGCTTGCGCTCGGTGATGTCGAGGACCACCGCGTTGACGCCCATCAGCTGGTGCTCGGGACCCCATACCGGGTAGTAGCTCGAGATCCAGTGACGCGGCTGGCCCGGCGTGGAGGGCACTTCGCCGGTGTCCTCGACTTCCAGCAGCGGCCGGCCCGTTGCCAGCACCTGGCGGTAGCCCGACTCGAAGGTATTGCCGACGGGGCCCAAAAGCTCCGGCAGGGTGCGCCCGATGTGCGCACGCGCAGGTTGGGCGTTGATCTCGGCCAGGTAGTCGTTGATCATCACCACGCGCATGCCGGTATCCATGAAGCACAGGCCGACCGGGGCCGAGGCATACACGATCTCGAGCTGGGCCTTGGAGCGTTCCAGCTCGGCGGTGCGTTCGGCAACCAGGGTTTCCAGGCGGGTGCGGTAGGCCTGCAGTTCGGCGTCGACCCGGCGCAGCGCGCGCGCCACCTTGTCGACTTCCTTGATCTCGGGCGGGGGCAGGGCCAGCGGTTCGCCGCGGCCCAGGCTTTCGGCGGGGCCGGCCAGGGCCTGCACCGCACGCGCGATGGCGCCGCCCAGGGCCCGTGCGAGTCCCAGGCTGATGACAAGCAGGACGCAGATGGCGATCACCGTCGTGGCCAGGGAGTGGCCCAGCAGCTCGCGCGCGGCATTCGGCGGATAGCGGATCGTCACCACCCAGCCATGCTTGGGCGAGCGGGCATAGGCGGCGAAGCCGGCCTCGTTGCCGGCGCCCAGCAGGATGATGCCGCGGTCCTGCCTGGCGACTTCGGCCGCCAGCGCCGGGGCCATGGGCGAGCCCACGTGCGCGCTGGGGTCGCTGCTGCGCGACACCATCAGCAGGCGCTTGTCGTAGATTTCGGCCACCCAGCCGTCCGGCAGGTGCTGGCTCTCGAGCAGGTCGGTCAGGCGGCGCGGGCGCAGCAGTACCGACAGCACATAGCGCACCTTGCCCTCGATCCAGACCGGCACATCGACCGAGAGCGCATAGGGCTGGTCGCCCTCGGCTTCGTGCAGCCCGGAGGCGATGGTGTCGCCGGTGGCGAACACGCGCCGGATGTCGTCCGGATTGCCCAGCGGCGGCAGCGGCGCGCCGTAGGCGAAGCGGGTGTGCAGCAGGGGCAGGGCGTCCGGGCCGCTGAGCATGAAGCCCTGGGCCGGGAATTCGGGGCGCAGCAGCTGGCGCGCCCCGGCGTGGAAGGCTTGCAGCTCGCCGCTGGCCAGCATGGCCGAATTGGCCAGCACCCGGGCCGCGGTTTCTCCGCCGTCGAGGTCGCGGTCGACCGCCGCGGCCAGCACCTCGGCCACGGTCTGCGCATCCTCGGACACGTGTGAGCGCTCGCGCACCGCGGCGTCGCGCGCCAGGGCGATGTAGCCGATCAGGATCGGCAGCGCGCAGGCCAGGACCAGGGTGTAGAGCTTGGAACGGATCGTCGGCAGCGATGGGCGGTTGAACGGCAACGGGCCTCCCTCTGGCAATGCGGCGCGGGGCGCCGCGATGCCCCATGGTAGCTGAGCTCAGTCACCATGCATAGCGGCGTCCCGGCTCGCGTGCGCCCCCTCCGCTGCCGCTCCGCTGCCACTCCGCTTGCCGCTTAGCCGTGGCGCCCAAGTTCCAGCTTGGCAATAGCGTTGCGGTGTACCTCGTCCGGCCCGTCGGCCAGGCGCAGCGTGCGGTTGGCCGCCCACTGGTAAGCTAGCGGGAATTCCTCCGACACCCCGGCCGCGCCATGGGCCTGGATCGCCCAGTCCAGCACGTCCTGGGCCACGGTGGGCGCAAGCACCTTGATCATGGCGATTTCCATTTGCGCCACCTTGTTGCCCACCGTGTCCATCATATAGGCCGCCTTCAGGGTCAGCAGGCGCGCGGTGTCGATGCGGATGCGGCTTTCGGCGATGCGTTCGCGCCATACGCCCTGGTCGGACAGCTTGCGGCCGAAGGCGACGCGGCTCTCCAGGCGCCGGCACATCAGCTCCAGGGCGCGCTCGGCGACGCCGATGGCGCGCATGCAGTGGTGAATGCGGCCGGGGCCCAGGCGGCCCTGGGCGATCTCGAAGCCGCGCCCCTCGCCCAGCAGCAGGTTCGTGGCCGGCACGCGCACGTTCTCGAACAGGATCTCGCAATGGCCGTGGGGCGCGTCGTCGTAGCCGAACACCGGCAGCGGACGGACCACGGTGATGCCGGGCGTATCGGCGGGGACCACGATCATCGACTGCTGGCGGTGGCGCTCGGCGCCGGGATCGGTCTTGCCCATCACGATATAGACCCGGCAACGCGGGTCCCCGGCGCCCGAGATCCACCATTTGCGCCCGTTGATCACGTAGTCGTCGCCGTCGCGGGCGATGCGGGTGGCGATGTTGGTCGCGTCCGAGGACGCCACCTCGGGCTCGGTCATGGCGAAGGCCGAGCGGAGCTCGCCGCGCAGCAGGGGCTCGAGCCAGGCTTCCTTGAGCTCCTCGCCCGCGTAGCGCTCCAGGGTTTCCATGTTGCCGGTGTCGGGCGCGGAACAGTTGAAGACCTCGGGCGCCCAGGGCACCCGGCCCATGATCTCGCACAGGGGCGCATAGTCCAGGTTCGACAGGCCTTCGGGCGCGCGGCTGGACCGGGGCAGGAACAAGTTCCACAAGCCGGCCTGGCGCGCCAGCGGCTTGAGGCGCTCGATCAGCTGTACCGGCTGCCAGCGGTTGCCGGCTGCGCCATTGCGGGCGACTTCCTCGGCGAAAGCGCGTTCGTTCGGATAAATGTGCTCGTCCATGAAGGCGAGCAGGCGGGTGCGCAGTTCCTCGCAGCGGCTTGAGTAGGCAAAATCCATGGGGTCTCCGTTCGTCGTTCTCTATGCCGCGCCGCGCGAGGCGAAGCGCCAGGCCATCTCGGCCATCGGCCGCGCGGCCTTGCCGTTTTCCAGGGCCGCGCTGCTGGACGCGGTGCCGTCGACATAGCGCTTCATGATGCCCTGCATGATGCCGGCCAGCCGGAACATGTTGTAGGCCAGGTAGAAGTCGAAATCCTCCTCGCGGATGGTCTTGCCGGTGCGTTCGCAGTAGCGCGCCACGTAGTCCTGCAGCGAGGGGATGCCGAGGGCGGGCAGGTCCAGCCCGGCGATGCCGCGGAACTGGCCGGGCGGGATGTGCCAGCTCATGCAGTGGTAGGAAAAATCGGCCAGCGGATGCCCCAGGGTCGACAGTTCCCAGTCCAGCACCGCCAGGATGCGCGGCTCGCTCGGGTGGAAGATCAGGTTGTCGAGGCGGTAGTCGCCATGCACGATGCTGGTGTCGTCGCCCGGCGGGATGTGGGCCGGCAGCCAGTCGATGAGGCGGTCCATGGCCTCGATCGGCTCGGTGATCGAGGCCTGGTATTGCCTGGTCCAGCGTTCGATCTGGCGCGCGAAGTAGTTGCCCGGCTTGCCATAGTCGTGCAGGCCTATGGCGGCGTAGTCGATGGTATGGAGGCGCGCAATCACGCGGTTCTGCTCGTCGTAGATGGCGGCGCGCTCTCCAGGCGTCATGCCGGGCAGGGACTGGTCCCACAGCACCCGGCCTTCGATGTGTTCCATCACGAAGAAGGCGCGCCCGATCACCGCTTCGTCGGTACATAGCGCATATTGGCGCGGGGCGGGGAAGCCGGCGCCGTGCAGGGCCTTCATCACGCGGAATTCGCGCTCGATCGCGTGCGCCGAGGGCAGCAGCTTGGCTGCCGGGCCGGGCTTGGTGCGCAGCACATAGCGCTTGCCGCCAGCTGCGCGCAGCAGGAAGGTCGGGTTGGACTGGCCGCCCTTGAACTGCTCGGCGTCCAAGGGACCGCCGGGGTAGTCCTCGACGTGCGTGCGCATCCAGGCGTCGAGCGCGCCGGTATCGAAGCGCTGGCGCTCCGAGACCGGTTTGGTTCCCATCATGTCTTCGAACATCGTGTCTCCAGGTCGTGGAAGGTTCGTCCGCAAAAGGCACGGACGTTCTATTTTCAGGCGCAAGAAGTCCAGCAAATAAGTCAGCGCCCCTTGCGGTACTGCTCGAACAACTGTTCCATCGTGGTGGTGCGGGCGCCCGGCTGCAGCGGTGCGGGCGGTACGTGGTTGACGAAGCGGATCACCCAGTCGTGCGGGTCTGCGCCGACGTCGAGGGCATTGATGCAGCCGGCCGCCTGGGCCAGGCCGCCCAGGAACAGGCGCTGGCCGGTCAGGGCCAGCGACAGGATGGCGCAGTTCACGCCGCCGTGCAACACCAGGAGGGCGGTGTCCCAGTCGCTCGCGGCGCGCAGCTTGGCGACGGCCGGGTGGACCCGGTCCATCATCTCGCCCACCGACTCGCCGCCCAGGAAGCGCTGCTCCTCGTCGACCAGGCCTTCGAAGGCGCCGGTGAAGGCGCGCCGCAGCGCATCGGCCGGGATATCGGCAAGGCGTCCGCCGCGGATTTCGTGCAGTTCGGGCCACACTTCGATCTCGAGCGGCTGGCCGGTCGCGGCCAGCACCCGCTGCGCCGTCTGGACCGTCCGCGGCAGCCCGGACACGATCACCCGGTCGAAGCGCACCCCGGCGTCGAAGAAGGCATGGCCGGCAGCGTCGGCCTGGGCGATGCCGGCCTCGTTCAGGTCCACGGTTTCCGGCAGAAAGGGTTTGCCGCTGTCATCGAAATAAGTGACGCTGCCATGGCGCATCAGGTAGATGCGGCGGCGCTCGCCCGCCAGCTTGTCGTGCATCGAAACTCCCGTCGTGAGTGAAAAGGACACGGATGTTGGCCATCTTACACCGCCTATATGGATGAGCGAGGCGTATTCGAGACAGAATATGGATGCAATCGTGATGCCACCCGTCAATTTGCGTTCTTTCTGGAATAAAATTGTGCCCGCGAAACACAACACTCAAGGGATGGTATGGCGAGGCCAGAAAAAGTGCGACTTGGCGAAGTGCTGATGCAGCAAAAGCTGTTGAGCGAAGAACAGCTCAACCAGGCGCTGGCCGACCAGAAGCGCACCGGCCGCAAGCTGGGCCGCGTGTTCGTCGAAAGCGGCTACGTGACCGAGGAACAGATCTCGGGCGCACTCGCACGCCAGCTGAACATCCCTTATATCAATCTCAAGTTCTACAACATCAACGACGAGCTGGTGCGCCTGCTTCCGGAAACGGCCGCGCGCCGCTTCCGCGCCCTGGTGCTGGAAGACCGCCGCGAGACGATGCTGGTCGGCGTGTCCGACCCGACCGACCTGTTCGCCTATGACGAGATCGCGCGCCTGCTGAAAAAGGGCGTGGAGCTGGCCGTGGTCAATGAGACCGAGATCCTGGCCGCGATCGACCGCATCTATCGCCGCACCGGCGAGATCACCGGCCTGGCGCGCGAGGTCGAGGCCGACCTGGGCGACACCTCGATCGACTTCGGCGCCCTGGCCGCCAACCCGGGCCTGGAAGAAGCGCCCATTGTCAAGCTGCTGCAGTCGGTGTTCGACGACGCGGTGCAGGTGCGGGCTTCGGACATCCACATCGAGCCCCAGGACGGGCGCCTGGCGATCCGCTTCCGTATCGACGGCGTGCTGCACCTGCAGACCGAGGCCGACCTCAAGGTGGCCACCCCGCTGGCGCTGCGCCTCAAGCTGATGGCCGATCTCGACATCTCGGAAAAGCGCCTGCCGCAGGACGGCCGCTTCGCGGTCAAGGTGCGCAACCAGCGCGTCGACGTCCGTATCTCGACCATGCCGACCCAGTACGGCGAATCGGTGGTCATGCGTCTGCTGAACCAGGGCGGCACCACCCTGCGCCTGGATGCGATCGGCATGCCTTCGCGCATCGTCGAGCGCTTCCGCAACATCGTGGCGCGTCCCAACGGCCTGGTGCTGGTCACCGGCCCCACGGGTAGCGGCAAGACCACCACCCTGTACAGCGCGCTGTCCGAGCTGAACTCGGTGGAGAAGAAGCTGATCACGGTCGAGGACCCGGTCGAATACCGCATGAAGGGCATCAACCAGGTGCAGGTCAACGACAAGATCGAACTGACGTTCGCGCGCGTGCTGCGCTCCGCGCTGCGCCAGGATCCGGACATCGTCCTGGTCGGCGAGATGCGCGACCAGGAAACCGCCCAGATCGGCCTGCGCGCCGCCATGACCGGTCACCTGGTGCTGTCGACCCTGCACACCAACGACGCCGCCTCGACGCCGCTGCGCCTGATGGACATGGGCGTGCCGCGCTACATGGTGGGCGGCTCGCTGCAGGCCGTGCTGGCCCAGCGCCTGGTGCGCGTGATCTGCGAAAGCTGCACCACCGAATACCAGCCGGAGGCGAGCGAGGTCAACTGGCTGCGTTCCGAACTGGGCGAACGCGCCGCCAGTACCCGTTTCTTCCATGGCAAGGGCTGCTCGCATTGCAACGGCACCGGCTACCGCGGCCGTACCGGCGTCTACGAGCTGCTCGAGATGACCCGGGCCGTGACCGAGGCGGTGAACCACCCCGACCCTTCGCACTTCCTGAAAGTGGCCCACGCCGAGATGGGGGGGCAGACCCTGCGCCGCCATGCCGTGGCGCTGGCCGTGGCCGGCCGCAGCACCATCGCCGAGGCGATGCGCGTCAGTAACCAGCAGGACGACTGATGCCGTTCTTCGCGTACAAGGGCCGCGACGCGCGCGGCGAGCTGGCCCAGGGCATCCTGGAAGGCGCCGACAGCTCGGCCGTGGCCGACCTGCTGTTCGCCAACGGCATGACGCCGATCGAGATCACGCCCTCGAAGAAGGGTCCGGGCGAGGCCGCCGGCGGCGCCGCCGGCCTGCTGGCCCGCTTCACCGAGAAGAAAGTCACCTCGATGGACGTGCAGCTGTTCAGCCGCCAGATCTACACCCTGCTCAAGTCGGGCGTGCCGATCATGCGCGGCCTGGCCGGCCTGCAGGAATCGGCGATCAACAAATCCTTCGCCAAGGTCATCAAGGACCTGCGCGAATCGCTCGACGCCGGCCGCGAACTGTCGGCGGCCATGATGCGCCACCCGGAATGCTTCACGCCCTTCTACCTGTCGATGGTGAAGGTGGGCGAGATGACCGGGCGCCTGGAAGAAGTCTTCCTGCGCCTGTTCGACCACCTGGAATTCGACCGCGACATGCGCGAACGGGTCAAGACCGCGATGCGTTATCCGACCTTCGTCGTGATCGCGATGGTGATCGCGATGACGGTGGTGAACGTGTTCGTGATTCCGCAGTTCGCCGCGGTCTTCAAGTCCTTCGGCGCCGAGCTGCCGCTGATGACCCGCATCCTGCTGAACACCTCCGAATTCACCGTCGCCTACTGGCCGGCGCTGGCCGTCCTGGCGGCGGGCGGCATCTTCGGCTTCCGCGCCTGGACCAAAACGCCGTCTGGACGCCTCAAATGGGACCAGAAGAAACTGCGCATCCCGATCGCCGGCAAGATCATCCATAAGGCCACCATGGCCCGTTTCGCGCGCAGCTTCGCGCTGTCGATGCGCAGCGGGGTGCCGATCGTGCAAGCCCTGACCGTGGTGTCGCAGACCGCCGACAACGCCTATTTGAGTTCGCGCATCGAGCAGATGCGCGACGGCGTCGAGCGCGGCGAAAGCATCCTGCGCACCTCGGTGGCGGCCAACGTGTTCACGCCCATCGTGCTGCAGATGATCGCCGTGGGCGAGGAATCCGGCTCGCTGGACGACCTGATGGACGAGATCGCGCAGATGTACGAGCGCGAGGTCGATTACGAACTCAAGACCCTGTCGAGTCAGATCGAGCCGATCCTGATCACCTTCCTGGGCATCATGGTGCTGGTCCTGGCGCTAGGTATCTTCATGCCGATCTGGGACCTGGGCCAGGCGGCGTTGCACGGCAAATGAGGGAGCGGCAGGGCGGGGCGAGCCGGTTCGAATTCGCGGTCTGCATGCTGCTGGTGGCGCTGCTGGCGGGCGGCCTGCTGCTCAAGCTGCTGGAGGTGCGCGAGGAATCGGAGCGCGCCGTCGCCCACCATGTGGCGGGGGCGCTCAGGACGGCGCTAGCGGCGCGCGTGGCGGGCATGGAGGAGGGCGCCGGGCTGGCTGCGCTGGCCGGCGAAAACCCGATGCACTGGCTGAGCCGCTTGCCACCGAACTACCTGGGCGAATACTATTCGCCGGACCTGTCGGGCTTGCGCAAGGGAAGCTGGTACTTCGATCGCACTGATAAGAGCGTCAACTATTTGTTTGGCCGCGACACTTTTTCTCGTGGGACATCAAAATTGCTGAAGTTCAAGGTAGAATTCATGCGTTCACCCCGCTTGCATCGCAATAGCGGTCAGGAGGGGAATGCGCAAGGGCTGGCGCTCCGGGAAGTCGATGGGCCGGGTCTTGATCAGATTACACAGCTAACCAAGTAACACCACCGCGGCCTCGTTGTCGCATCCACTTCACACGGAGAGTACTGAATGAACAAGAGCTTCAACAAAGGCGCGCAAGGCGGTTTCACGCTGATCGAACTGATCGTCGTGATCGTCATCCTCGGCATCCTGGCTGCGACCGCGTTGCCGAAGTTCGCCAACCTGAGCGGCGACGCTCGCAAGGCGAGCCTGCAGGCCGCACGCGGCTCGATGACCTCGGCTGCAGCGATGGCGCACGGTAAGTTTCTGATCGATAGCAGCACCAATAGCATCGAGGGCGTCACCGTCGGTTTCTCTAATGGCTACCCGACCGCCGCCACGATCGGCGATATCTCGGGTTTGATATCGAATGACTATCTGGCTGTACCGGTTGGCACCACGGCTATGAAGTTCCATCCGGTCGGTCTGACCGACGACCAGAAGGTCAAGTGCTACGTGCAGTACACCCAAGCCGCCGCTGGCAACGCGCCGACCTACAGCCAGGACTTC
Organism: Massilia sp. DD77; assembly: GCF_036961685.1. Taxonomy (NCBI): domain Bacteria; kingdom Pseudomonadati; phylum Pseudomonadota; class Betaproteobacteria; order Burkholderiales; family Oxalobacteraceae; genus Massilia; species Massilia sp. DD77. The sequence goes on along the minus strand of NZ_JBAMDH010000015.1, from coordinate 94,925 downwards.
GCGACCTGCGCGTAAGCCAGTTGATCTGACAGGTAGTCCTCCGGGCACGGTCGCATCGCGGCCGTGCCTTTTGATTTTGAAGGAAGCGTCATGCATATGCGTCGTCTTCGGCACCACCAGGGTTTCACGCTGATCGAACTGATCGTCGTGATCGTCGTCCTCGGCATCCTCGCAGCCACGGCCTTGCCGAAGTTCGCGAAGCTGAGCGGCGATGCCCAGGTGGCCAAGCTGAAGGCGGCGCGCGGCGCGCTCGGTTCCTCGGCGGCCATGATCCACGCCCAGTGGCTGCTCAAGCCCGGCGCCACCCTCACTGTCGAAGGGCAGGCGGTGGGCATCGTCAACGGCTATCCGGACGCCACCGTGGCCTTCGCCGCAGCAGCCGGCCTGGACGAAAACGATTACCGCATCGAAGTGAACAAGGACGAGCTGGTGATTTCTCCCGCCGGCATGAAGGACACCGACCCTTCCGCCGCGACCTGCTTCATCGCCTACGCGGCGCCGACCGGCGCCAACCGTCCTCCGGTCTTCACCCAGGCCGCCAACCCGCTCGTCTGCGGTTAAGCCTCGCGAGACCAGGATGGGCGCGATTCCATTCCCTGCAAAGCGGCTGCACCGGTCCGGCTTCACGATGGTCGAGCTGATCGTCGTGCTGGTCCTGATCGGCATCCTGGGCGCCATCGGCGCCGCCCGCTATTTCAACCGTAACAGCTTCGACGCCGCCTTCTTCGCCGAGCAGACCCGCGCCATGCTGCGCTATGCGCAAAAGACCGCGATCGCCCGCAACACGCCCGTGTTCGTCGAACTGGGCGACAACCGCATCGGCCTGTGCCACGTGGCGCCGAACGGCAACTGCCCGGCAGCGAGCCGGGTGGAGTTTCCCTCCGGACGCAGCACGGGCGAAGGCACGGATACCTACTGCCAGTCGTCGACCTGGTATTGCCTGGGCCGTCCGAAAGGCGTCAGCTATTCGTATTCCGTCGTCATGACCCAGTTCTCCTTTGACGCCCTGGGCCGCCCGCTGGCTGTTGCAGGGGAGTTCCCGGGCCTGGCGATCACGGTCGGCGGCGACGGCCAGACCCGTACCGTGTCGGTGACCCCGGAGACCGGCTATGTCCAGTAAGATGGGGCGCCAGCGCGGCCTGACCCTGATCGAGATGATCCTGTTCATCGTGATCGTCGGCATCGCGCTCGCCGCCGTGGTCGGGGTGCTCAACTATACGACGCGCAACAGCGCCGAGCCGCTGCGCCGGAAACAGGCGCTGATGATCGCGGAAGGCCTGCTGGAAGAAGTGCGGCTGGCCCGCTTCACCTGGTGCGATCCCAGCTCCGACGACCCGAACCCGGAAACGGTCACCAGCAGCGCCAACTGCCTGGTGCCCGAGAACTGGGGCTCGGAAAGCGGCACCCGGCCCTTCGACAACGTCAACGATTACGTCCCCGCCGCCAACCAGGCGACCGCCGCCTTCAACGTCAATGGCGTGCTGTCGGACGCCAATGGCGCGCCGCTGGGCGTGCAAGGCTATGCGGCGACCGTGACGATCACGCCGCAGGCGATGAACGGTGTCGGCGCGCCCGGCGCCGCCGCCGATACCGACCTGCTGCGCATCCGTGTCGAGGTGGCCTACGACGGCCAGCGCCTGGTGCTGGACGGCTACCGCGCGCGCTACGCGCCCCTGGTCCAATGACGGCCGGCCGCATGCTCCGCCGCACGCGCGGCTTCACCCTGGTCGAGGCGGTGCTGGTGATCGTCATCGTCGGCATCCTGGGCGCCATCGTCGCCGTCTTCATCCGCGGGCCGGTCGAGGGCTACCGGGATACCGCCGCGCGCGCCGCCGTGACCGACGAGGCCGACCTGGCGCTGCGCCGCGTGGCGCGCGACCTGCGCATGGCGCTGCCCAACAGCGTGCGCGTGAACCCGAACGGCAACGCCATCGAATTCCTGCTCACCAAGACCGGCGGCCGCTACCTGGCGGCAGAAGACTTCGGCCTGACCGGCACGCCGCTCGACTTCAATAATACGGATCCGAATACGAACCGGGACTTCACGGTCGTCGGCGGCACCAGCGTGGCGATCGAGCCCAATGACTACATCGTCGTGTACAACCTCGGCGAAGGCAGCGCGCCTTCGGACGCCTACCTGGCCCGCAGCGGCAGTACCGACCGCAATATCGAGCAGGTGGAGTCGGTCAGCATGGCGGACCCCAACAACCCCGTCGTCCGGCTGAGGTTCAATACCTTCGCCACCCAGGTGACGCCGATGACGTCGCCGGGCCGCCGCTTCCAGGTGGTCGACTTCCCGGTCAGCTATGTCTGCGAGCGCCAGGGCGACGGCAGCGACGCGCTGGTGCGCTACTGGGACTATCCGATCAACGAATTCCAGCTGACGCCGCCCCAAGGCAATCCGCGCCGCGCCGTGATCGCCGCGCGCGTGGCCAATTGCCTCGGCATGTTCAGCTACGGCAGCGCCGCCTCGCGCCGCAGCGCGCTGGTGGTCATGAACCTGCTCCTGCGGGTGCCGCAGGGCGGCAACGCGACCGTCCGCCTGGTGCACCAGGTCCACGTGGACAACACGCCATGAACCGACACGTCCTTTCCGTACGCCGCCTGGCGCGCAGCGCCGGCGTCGGCCTCGTCACCGCGATCTTCCTGCTGGTCGTCCTGGCCGGCATGGGCGTGGCGGCGGTGAGCCTGTTCAATTCGCAGCAGGCCAGCGCCAGCCTGGACCTGGAGGGGGCGCGCGCCTACCAGGCCGCCCGCGCCGGCATCGAATGGGGCCTGTTCCAGCGCCTGCGTCCCCCCGGCAACTGCGTGGCGACGACCTCGTTCCGCTTGCCGGACAGCGTGCTGGCCAGCTACACGGTGACAGTCAGTTGTACCCTTCTGCCCACCCTGCAGGTGGAAGACGATAACGGCGATCCGCAGCCGCTCCAGCGCTGGCGCATCCGCGCCATCGCCTGCAACCAGCCGGTCAACGGCGCCTGCGAACAGCAACCAACCAGCACCAGTCCGGACTACGTCCGGCGCCAGGTCGAGGTCGAGCTATGAAACGATGCATGTCGATGCTGCGGGCGCTGGCGGCGTTCGCGATCCTCTTGTGGGGCGTGTCCGGGGTCGTGCCCGCGCAAGCGCAGACCGCGCTGCGCCTGTACAAGACTTATTCCGGCAACATCAACTTCACCGGCACGCAGGCCACCCTGCGCAAATGGGCCGAGGGGAATCAGTCCTGCCACGTCAGCTCGCCCAACAAGAAAGAAAAGGCGAAGCTCACCCTGCCGTTCCTGTCGAACGTGGTGTCGGCCCAGCTGTACTGGGCCGGTTCGGGCAGTAGTCCCGACAGGACCGTGACGATGAACGGCTATTCGATCACCGCGAGCTCCACGCGCAGCTATACCGCCAGCGTGGCCAACGGCATTCCGTATTTCAGCAGCGCGGCCGACGTGACCAGTATCGTCAGGGAGTACGGCAGCGGCGACTACAGCTTCAGCGGCCTGAGCGTGTCGAACGGCAGCCTGCATTGCGACCGCAACGCCGTGCTGGGCGGCTTCTCGCTGCTGGTGGTGTACTCGAACGGCAGCGAGTCCTACCGCAACCTGAACATCTACGAGGGATTCCAGCCCCTGTACTACGCCGAACTGCGCTTCACGATGACCAACTTCCGCACGCCGGACAACGTGACCACGACCGAGCGCGGCCGCTTTGGCCACATCGTGTGGGAAGGCGACCAGGGCTTGTCGGCCAATGCCGAGGCGGTCTACTTCACGGGGAACAACACCAGCTCGATCCTGACCAATGGCGCCTATGCGCCCGCGGGCAACCAGTTTAATTCGCAGAGCAGCGTCAACAAAGACGCCGCATCGGTCGGCGTCGACTTCGACACCTACGAGATCGGCCCGTTCACGGCCCGGCAGAACGTCGCCAGCGCCACCTTCCGCGCGACCGAGGACATGATCCTGCTGAGCACGGCCGTCCTGGCCGTGCCGAGCGCGCCGGACGCCGACCTGGCGCTCGAGATGGTGCAGAACGGCCCGCTCAAGGAAAACGCCCCGGCCAGCTACAACTTCACGGTGAACAACAAGGGGCCGTCAGCGGACGATGGGCCGATCACCGTGCGCATTACGCTGCCTTCCAGTCAGACCTACACGTCGGCCACCGGCACCGACTGGAGCTGCACGGTCTTCGGCCAGGTGGTGACCTGCAACTACGCGCAGACGCTCGCCATGAACGAGGTGACGCCGCCGCTGGTGCTGAACACCAAGGTCACCAAGGCGGGCGAGATGACGGTCAGCGCGACGGTGACGGGGTCGATGGACCCGGATACCAGCAACAATACCAAGAGCGTCAAATCGACCACGGTGGTGCCTCAGGCGGCAGGCTACAAATTCACCAGCGTCAAATGCGCGGTCGGAGCGGTGGTGGGATCGAGCGCCTGCCCGCTGTATGACGAGACCACCAACGGGATCGTGGCGGGGAACGTGGCGCCGGTATGGGTGACTGCTGTCTCCGAGGGCAAGGCGCTGGCGGTCAGCACCAGCCAGACCGTCACCGCGCCGCTCCAGTTCGCGCTGGGCTGCTACGGTCCGCAATCCTCGACGGCGCAGGCCAGGTACAGCCACACGGTCGGGACGGCGACCACCACGATCAGCCTGGACAAGTGCAGCTCGGCCACCGGCATGCCGACTTGGCAGTCCCTGACCTTGAGCTATCCGGCCAACACCGCATCGGTCGAGACCAGGTTTTCCTACCTCGATGTCGGCATCCTCAAGCTCTTCCTGAAGGACAGCAAGGGCCTGCTCGACGACGCCGACCTTGTTTCGGTGCCGGCCAAGCTCGAACTGGCAATCGTCCGCAATGATGGCAGCTATGCGAACCCCAAGACCAAGGAGCTGACCGAGGTGGGTTTCGCGATGGCCGGCGAGACGTTTACGATGTCCCTGGTCGCGCGTGCCAGCACCGGCGAGGAGCTCAAGGGCTTCGGCAACGAAGGTGTCGCCCTGCGGCCGAAACCGGTACTCGCCATGGCGGGGACGGGGGCGCTGAAGGACGTGTCGGCGCAAGAGCTGACCAAGCTGGAAGGAAGCTTCCCCGATGCTGGCGCCTTCAAGGGCACGGCGTTCAGCTGGAGCCAGGTCGGCAGCTTCGAACTCACGGCCGCGGTCGCAGCCTACCTTGGCACGAGCCGCGACTACACCACCGACCTGCAGACCGTGGGCCGTTTCTACCCGGCGTATTTCTCGACCATCGTCGACGGCAATTTCGATTGCGTGCCCCGCATGAAATGTCCGGCCGAAGGTTTGGCGGCGATCACGACCGCGACGCATTCGACCCAGGGCTTTGCGGTGCAGGTCAAGGCGCATGATGTCGACGGCGGCGAGCTCTCTTTCTTCAACAGCGTTCGCTTCCCGACCCTGGTGCCGGAAATTAACCTGCAGGCCGTGAGCAAGCCGGGTACCGGTACCGCCATTGTCGCACCCGCGAACGGTGGCCTCACTCTGGGAGGCAGCAACAAACGCTTGACTACCCGAGCGGCCGCCTACGGTCTCGGGACCGCGTTCGACGCGAGAGCCACGCGCAGTAAGGCCGGCTGGCCGCCCCCGGCCGCGATCTACCTGCGCGCGACCGCCGCCGAGAGCCGCGGCGGCAAAGGTGCGCTCACCTTGAGCTCTGTACAGACCGACATCGACCAATCGATCGAAGGCGGCATCATGGTCGTGACCGGCCGGGTCGAGGTCGCCAATGTCTTCGGCTCCGAACGGCTGAGCACCCGCATCCCACTGCAGGCACAGTTCTGGACCGGCACCGCCTGGGCGCCAACCTCGACCTTCACCGACCCGGACGAGCTCAACGTCAGCCAGGTACGCTTTTCCAGCTGCACCCGCTCGCTGAAGGTCGCCGGCATGAGCGGCACCGCCAACTGCATCGCCCTGGACTCGGCCAGCGCCGGCGCCTTGCCGCTCACGGATGGCCGCGCGGTGTACGCGATTGCCCCAGTCGGCGCCAACCGGCAGGGCAGTGTATTGGTCAACCTCGACAGCCCGGCCTGGCTGCCCAGCACCTTCGGACAAGTGAGCTTTGGTCAATACCGCAGTCCGGTCATCTACGTGCGCGAAGTCTATTGATAACGAAATCGGGCAAAAACGGCGCGAAACGCACACGTAGCGGGTAATCCGAGAGATTTAGTGATGGTTTTCGGCACTTCTTGAATATAATCAAGAGGTAGCCGAAACCCTTCACTTTTCGTCGATCGACTCCCGGGCGTGCATGCGTTTTTTTAAGAGAGCAAAGAAAAAAGATGGCTGGTTGAGCATCGCCGTCCAGCGCGACGGGATTGCTGCCGCCAGCGTCAAGCGCATCGCCGAGGGCAAGCCCTTCGTGCGCTTTGCGCAATTCCTTCCGGGCCAGGACACCGCGGCCGTGCTCGAAAAGGCCGCGCGCGAAGGCCAGGCCAACAGCTTCCGCTGCGCCACCGTGCTGGCGGGCGGCGAGTACCAGGTCCTGAGCGTCGAGGCGCCGAACGTGCCCAAGGACGAGATGAAGACCGCCATCCGCTGGCGCCTCAAGGACATCCTCGATTTCCCGGTCGACCAGGCCACCATCGACGTGCTCGACATTCCCGTCGACGCCAATGCCGGCGCGCGCGCCCAGCAGTCGGTGTTCGTGGTCGCGGCGCGCAATACCGTGATCGCCCCGCGCCAGAAACTCTTCCTGGACGCCAAGGTCGATCTGGGCGTGATCGACATTCCCGAAATGGCCCAGCGGAATATCTCGGCCATGCTGGCGCCGGAAGGGCGGGGCGTGGCCATGCTCTCGTTCGGCGAGGACGGCGGTCTGCTGACGGTCACCTACAAAGGCGAGCTCTACCTGTCGCGCCGCTTCGACGTCACCATCGAACAGCTGCTCGAACCCGACCACGAGCGCAAGCACGCCAGCTTCGACCGCATCACGCTCGAGTTGCAGCGTTCGCTCGACCACTTCGAGCGCCAGTATTCCTTCATCAGCGTGGCCAAGCTGGTGCTCGGCCCGTCGGATGTGAGCGGCCTCGAGGAGTACCTGTCGAGCAACCTGTACACCCCGGTCGAAAGCCTGGACCTGGCCAGCTTGCTCGACTTCTCGCGTACCCCCGAGCTGGCCGACAAGTCGGTCCAGCAGCGCTTCTTCCTGGCACTGGGCGCCGCCTTGCGCGAGGAGGTGGCGGCATGAGCCAGCAGATCAATCTGTTCAACCCGGCCTTCCTGCCCCAGAAGAAGGTCCTGACCGCCGGCACCATGGCGATCGCCCTGGCCGTGCTGGTGGCCGGCCTCGGGGGGCTGCTCGCCTATGGTAAGGTACGCACCGAAAGTCTGCGCGCCGAAGCCGAGGCCGGCGCGCTGCGCCTGAAGCAGAAGCAGGAGCGCCTGGCGAGCGTCAACACCGATTTCGCGCCGCGCCAGAAGAGCCGCGAGCTCGACGCCGAGATCCTGGAGGCCGAGGCCCACCTGGCCTCGCTGCGCCACATTTCCGGCATCATCGAGCGCGGCGACCTGGGCGACACCAGGGGCTATGCCGGCTACTTCCGCGCGCTGGCGCGCCAGAGCGTGCCGGGCCTGTGGCTGACCGGCGTGACCGTGGCCGGCGCCGGCAAGGACATCGGCATCAAGGGCCGCACCACCGACCCGGCCAAGGTGCCGGGCTACCTGAACCGTCTGACCGGCGAGCCCCTGATGCAGGGCAAGGCCTTCACCAGCCTGCAGATCCGCCAGGCGGCGCCGGTTAACGCCACGGGTGCGGACGGCAAGCCGTCCACCGTTCCGGCGCCCTATGTGGAGTTCAGCCTGCAATCGGTGGCCGAAGAGGTGCGCCAATGAAGGCTGTACCAATGAAGGCGCGCATCAAGGAACTGGCGGCGAAGATCGACGCGCTGAGCCTGCGCGAACGTGGATTGATGTTCGCCGCCGTCGTGGCTGTTATCGTGTTCCTGGCGCACTCGATGGCGCTCGGCCCCTTGCTGCGCGACCAGGATACCCTGCGCGACCAGATCGCCCAGCAGCGCAACAACATGATGGGCCTGGACGGGGAGATCACCGCCAAGGTACAGGCTTACCAGGTCGATCCGGATGCGCCCGCGCGCAAGCGGCTGGCCGCGATCAAGGAAGAAACCGCCCGCCTGAACGAGGCCCTGCTGGCCATGGAACACGGACTGGTGGCGCCGGAGCGCATGGCGCCGCTGGTCGAGTCCATCCTCAAGGCCAACGGCCGCCTGAAGCTGGTGTCGCTGCGCACCCTGCCTTCCGAGCCGCTGTCGGGCGCGGAAGGGGCGGGCAACGCGCCGCCGCCGGCGCCGCCCACGCCGGCGCCACAGCCCGCGCCGGGTACGCTGGGCGCATTGCAGCCGCCCATGGCGCCTGCGCCCGGAGCGGCAGCAGCAGGGGCCGCCCCGGCAGCCGCGGCGCCCAAGCAAGCCGATCTGCTGTACCGCCATGGTGTCGAAGTCACCGTGCGCGGCAATTATCTCGACATGGTCGATTACATGAGCGCGCTCGAAACCATGCCCACCCGGCTGTTCTGGGGCAAGGCGCAGCTCGACGTGGAGGAGTATCCGGCATCCCGCCTGACCCTCACCCTGTACACCCTGAGCCTGGACCGGAAATGGATGAAGCTGTGAAGAACCTGATCCTGACGACCCTGGCGGGCCTCGCGCTCGCCCACCTGCCTGCCGGTGCGCAGGCCCTGACCGACCCGACCCGCCCGCCGGCAGCCCTCGAAGGCGCACGCGCCGACGGCGCCGGCGACAGTTTGCCGCGCCTGCAGTCGGTGCTGATTTCGCCGCGCGCCGGCGGACGCCACGTGGCCGTGATCGACGGTGAAACCGTGCGGCTGGGCGATTCCTTCCGCGGCGCCCGCGTGGTGCGCATGACCCAGACCGAGGTCGAGCTGGCGCGCGGCGCCGAGCGCCAGGTGCTGCGTCTCGACGTCGCCGCCGCGACCGTCGCCGGCATGACCCGGGCGGTCCAATGAAGCGTGGCACCGCGATGGGCAAGCTGCTGCTCCTGGGCGCCGGCGCCGCCGGCGTGCTGCTGCTGTCCGGCTGCGACACCGCCCCGAAGAACGACGCCCCGGACCTGATCGCGAAGGAGATGGCCAAGGCCGCTGCCAAGCCTGCCGCCGCGCCGGTGGTCGACCAGGCAGTCGCCAATGCGCTGCTGCCGCCGGCCAGCGCGCTGGCCAGCCAGCTGCCCAAGGCCCGTCCGGCGCTGGAAGAGCGCTTCAACGTCTCCTTCAATAACGTTCCGGCCCAGCAGTTCTTCCGCTCGATCGTGGCCGGCACCCGCTACAACATGCTGGTGCATCCGGACGTGAGCGGCAGCATCAGCGCCAACCTCAAGGACGTGACCCTGGCCGAGACGCTGGAAGCGATCCGCGAGATGTACGGCTACGACTACCGCATCGACGGCACCCGCATCACCATCCGCCCGCTGACGATGCAGACCCGGATGTTCCAGGTGAACTACCTGACCGCCAAGCGGCGCGGCATGTCGAACCTGCGCGTGACCTCGACCTCGGTGGCCGATGCCGGCACCAGCGGCAGCGGGTCCGGCGGCAGCGGCGGGCAGGGCGCCGGCAACCAGCCGAACAACAACCAGAATAACAACCGGAACGGCACCAGCAACCAGGTGCAGCTCGACAGCACCGACGTCAACACGGTCTCCGAGAACGACTTCTGGGGCGAGCTGAAGGCGGCCATCGACGCCATCGTCGGCTCGCGCGAAGGCGGGCGCAGCGTGGTGGTCAGCCCGCAGTCGGGCGTGGTCGTGATCCGCGCCATGCCGGACGAGCTGCGCAACGTCGACGCCTACCTGAAGGCCACCCAGCTGTCGGTCGACCGCCAGGTGATCCTGGAAGCGAAGATCATCGAGGTCGAGCTGAACGACCGCTTCCAGAGCGGCATCAACTGGGCCTCGTTCGCCTCGATCAGCAGCTCGCACCCGAACCGCGTGGCGACCGGCATGATCGGCCCGGGCGCCAACCTGGCGCCGCTGCCGCGCGACGGCGGCCAGCCGGCCGTGATCGGCAACGGCCAGGGCCTGTCGGCCAGCACCGGCTTCTCGCTGTCGAACGCCGCCACCGCCGCCGGCTCGCTGTTCGGTTTCGCCTTCCAGACCAATAACTTCGCCGCGCTACTGTCCTTCCTGGAGTCGCAGGGCAACGTGCACGTCCTGTCCAGCCCGCGCGTGGCGGCGATGAACAACCAGAAGGCCGTACTCAAGATCGGCACCGACGAGTTCTTCGTCACCGGCATCACCAACACCATCAACAATACCGAGAACGGCACCATCGTCACCCCGAGCGTGACCGTGCAGCCCTTCTTCTCGGGCGTGGTGCTGGACGTGACGCCCCAGATCGACGACAAGGGCAACATCCTGCTGCACGTGCATCCCTCGGTGAGCCAGGTCAGCACGGTCAACAAGGACGTCGACCTGGGTTCGTCGGGCATCTTCCGCCTGCCGCTCGCGGCGTCCAGCACGTCGGAGCTGGACAGCATCGTGCGCGGCCAGAACGGCCAGGTGGTCGCGATCGGCGGCCTGATGCGCCAGGCGACCATCGGCGACGTCGACCAGCTGCCGGGCGCCGACAAGGTGCCGGTGCTGGGCGCGCTGTTCCGCAACAAGAACCGCGTGACCCAGAAGCGCGAGCTGGTGGTCCTGATCAAGCCGACCATCGTCGAAGGCGCGAACGACTGGAGCGCGGACCTGCTGGACGCGGGCCGCAGGATCGAACAACTCGACCCGCGCACAAGGGAGCGCAAGTAATGTATGCGGCCCACTTCGGCCTGCGCGAGCTGCCCTTCGGGATCACCCCCGACACCAGCTATTTCTTCGGCAGCCCGCGCTCGCAGGAAGCCCTGAATACGCTGCTGGTGGCGGCGCGCACCGGCGAGGGCTTCATCAAGATCACAGGCGAAGTCGGCACCGGCAAGACCCTCCTGTGCCGCAAGTTCATGGCCTCGCTGGGCGAGGGCTTCGTGACCGCCTACATCCCGAATCCCTACCTGGAGCCGCGCACCCTGATGCTGGCCCTGGCCGAGGAGCTCGAGGTGCCGCTGGAGCGCGAGGTCGACCAGCACCGCCTGCTGAAGGCGATCACGCACCGGCTGCTTACCCTGGCCCGCGCCGGCAAGCGCGTGGTCCTGTGCCTGGACGAGGCCCAGGCGATTCCCGTGGAAAGCCTGGAAGCGATCCGCCTGCTGACCAACCTCGAGACCGAGAAGCGCAAGCTGCTGCAGATCGTCCTGTTCGGCCAGCCCGAGCTGAACCAGAAGCTGGAGCTCGAATCGATCCGCCAGCTGGCCCAGCGCATCACCTTCCACTACCACCTCGGCCCGATGAGCCGCGACGACCTCGACTTCTACGTGGCGCACCGCCTGCGGGTGGCGGGCTACACCGGCGCGCGCCTGTTCACCGGCGCCGCGATCAGGCAGCTGTACAAGGCCAGCGGCGGCGTGCCGCGCCTGGTCAATATCATGGCGCACAAGGCGATGATGCTGAGCTTCGGGCAGGGCAGGCAGCAGGTCGCCAGCGCCCACGTGACGACCGCCGCGCGTGATACGATCGGCGTGCGGCGCGACATCCTGGCCTGGCTTGCCGGTGGCGCCGCCGTCGCCGGCGCGTCCGCCGGCGTGGCGTGGATGCTGGGGATGTTCGCACGATGAGCCTGATAAACAAGATGCTGCAGGACCTCGATGCGCGCGGCGGCGAGCCGGGCGCGCCCGGCGTCGCGCCCGGCATCAAGCCGGTCATGGCGCCGGAGCGCCGCCTGCCGTGGTTGCGCGTGGCCGTGATCGGCGGCACCGTCGCGCTGCTGGGCGCCGTCGGCTATGCCGGCTTCGTGGGCTGGCGCATGAAGAACACGGCGGTGGCGGTCGAGGTGCCGGTGACGGAGCAGATGCACGCCGCCACGCAGATGACGGTGACGCCGCTGCCGGGCGACCGCAGCCGCGGCGAGTTCGGCGCCGCCGGCGCCCCGGCGCCGGTAGCCAAAACCGAGCCGGCGCCCGCGCAAGAAGAACCGGCCCCCGCGAAGGCGGAGCCCGCGCCGGCCAAGCCAGCACCCGCCGTGGCCAAGGAAGAACCCGTACCGGCGCCCAGGCAGCCGGTCGCCCGCGCCGAGCCGGCGCCGCAGTCCGTGCCCAAGCCGGCGTCGAAGCCGGTATCGAGGCCGGCGCCGAGCAGGGAGGTGGCGGCGCAGCCCGCGCCGGCCAGGTCGGCGCCTGTCGCCGCCCCGGGCCGCAGCGAGACGACCGCCCAGCGCGCCGAGAACGCCTACCGGCGCGCGCTGGCGAACCTGGAAGACGGCCGCGTGACCGAGGCGATCGCCAACCTGCAGGCGTCCCTGAAGGCCGACCCGCGCCACGAGGCGGCGCGCCAGACCCTGGTGGGGCTGCTGATCGAGGCCAAGCGTCCCGAAGAAGCGATGCGCCAGCTCGGGGCCGCGCTGGCGCTCGACGCGCGCCAGCCGGCGCTGGCGATGCTGATGGCGCGCCTGCAGCTCGAGCGCGGCGACCCGGCGGTGGGCACCTTGATGCGGACCTTGCCTTACGCCGCCGGCAACGGCGACTACCACGCCTTCCTGGCCGGTGTGCTGCAGCGCGAGGAACGCCACCGCGAAGCGGCCGAGCACTACCAGGCGGCGCTGCGGACCGCGTCCCAGAACGGCGTGTGGTGGATGGGCCTGGGCGTGTCGCTGCAGGCCGAGAAGCGCGATGCCGAAGCGGCGGGCGCTTTCCAGCGGGCGCTGGCGACCGGCACGCTGTCGCCCGAGCTGCAGGCGTTTGTCGAGCGCAAGCTCAAGCCCTTGGGCCGTTAGACCGCTGGACCGCCGAGGCGCGTGCGCGCCGCGTCCCAGGCGTGGTCGATGAACAGGCGCACCCGCGAGGGAATCCGGGTGCGCTGCGGGTAGTACATATAGATGCCGGCATTGCAGGTGTCGAGCTGCGGCAGCAGGTGCAGCAGGCGGCCGGCGGCGATCTCCTCGTCGACCAGGTATCCCGCCAGCTGGCCGATGCCAAGTCCTTCGCGCACCGCCGCGACTTCGCTCTCCGTCGTATTGAAACTCGCCACGCAGGGCACGTCCTGGTAGACAGTGCCGCCGTCGCCCTGCAGTTCCCAGGGCACCAGGCGGCCGCTGTTGGCCTGGCGGTAGCCGGTGCAGCGGTGGCCCAGCAGCTCGTCCACATCGCGCGGCGCCCCGAAGCGCGCCACATAGCCCGGCGCGGCGCAGATCTTCAGCACGATGTCCCCGACCCTTCGCGCCACCAGGTTGCGCTCGGGTGGATTGCCGGCACGGAAACCCACGTCGATCTTCGCGGCGACTAGGTCGGTGAACTGGTCGGCCAGGTGCAGGTCGAAGCGGGCGCGCGGATGCTGTTCCTGGAAGCTGCGCAGGATCGGCGCCAGCAGGTGGGTGCCGAGCGAGGTCGGCGCGGCGACCCGGATCAGGCCCTCGACCTCGTCGCGGCTGCCCTTGACCTGGTCGAGCGCTTCGTCCAGCAGGCGCAGGCCGGGATGCGCCAGCTCGTACAGGCGCTGGCCCTCGTCGGTCAGCGCCAGGCTGCGCGTGGTGCGGTGGAACAGGCGGACGCCCACGTGGTCCTCGAGCTGGCGGATCGCCTTGCTGACCGCCTGCGCCGACAAGCCTTCGGCCGCCGCCGCCTGGCTGAAGCTGCCGGCGCGCACCACGCCGATGAAAAGAGAGACGACCCTGGCCTTGTCCATGCGATTTACAACCAAAGAGTGAAAATCAAACAGCTTTCATCTATCTAGTGTAGCAGGTCGGCGGGGCCTAGACTTCCTTTCACCAACCACCCCTTTGAAAGGAAACGATCATGAAAACCTGGTTCATCACTGGCGCCTCCCGTGGTTTCGGCCTGCTCATCGCCAAGGCCGCGCTCGCCGTCGGCGACAAGGTGGTCGCTACCGCCCGCCAGCCGCAAGCCGTCATCGACGCCGTCGGCGCCCACGAGCATCTACTGGCGCTCGCCCTCGACGTCACCGACGAGCATGCCGCGGTGGCGGCGGCCGGGCAAGCCCTGGCGCGCTTCGGCCGTATCGACGTATTAGTCAATAACGCGGGCTACGGCCTCCTGGGCGCGGTCGAGGAGTCCTCGGCGGACGAGGTGCGCCGCATCTACGAGACCAATGTATTCGGCCTCCTGAACGTGACCCGGGCCGTGCTGCCGGCAATGCGGCGCCAGCGCGCCGGCCACGTCATCAATTTCTCGTCGCTGGGCGGTTATTCGGCGTATCACGGCTGGGGCGTGTATGGCTCGACCAAGTTCGCGGTCGAGGGCCTGTCGGAAGCGCTGGCCCAGGAGCTGGAACCGCTGGGCGTGCACGTGACCGTGGTCGAGCCGGGATTCTTCCGCACCGACTTCCTCGATGCCAGCTCGCTGTCTTCGACCGCCGCGCGCATCGGCGACTATGCCGACACGGTCGGCGCCATGCGCGCATTCGCCGACGGCGCCAACCACCGGCAACCGGGCGATCCGCACAAGCTGGCCAGCGCGATCGTGGTGCTGGCCGAGGCGCCCCGGCCGCCGCTGCGGCTGCAGCTGGGCAGCGATACGGTCGAGCGGGTGCGCGCCAAGCACCTGGCGGTCGAGCGCGAGCTGCGCGCCTGGCAGGCGCTGGCCGTGTCGACCGACCTGGCCGAAGCCGCGTGAATCGAGGGCTGGCGCGTCTACAGGCGCGCCAGCCGTTCCAGCGCCAGCCGCAGGGTCTCGTCCTTCTTCGCAAAACAGAAGCGCACGATGCCTGACTCCCGCGGCTGGCTGTAGAAGGCCGACACGGGAATCGCGGCCACCTTCGCCTCGGCCGTCAGCCATTTCGCGAACTCCGCTTCCGGCAACGCCGAGATCGCCTCGTAGCGCACGCACTGGAAGTAGGTGCCGTCGGATGGCAGCAGGCTGAAGCGGGTGCCGGCCAGGCCCTCGCGGAACAGGTCGCGCTTGTGCTGGTAGAAGGCCGGCAGCCCCAGGTAGGGCTGCGGGTCGCGCATGTAGGCCGCGATCCCGTGCTGCATGGGCGTGTTGACGGTGAAGATGTTGTACTGGTGAACCTTGCGGAATTCCGCCGTCAGCGCCGCCGGGGCGGCGACGTAGCCGACCTTCCAGCCGGTCACGTGGTAGGTCTTGCCGAAGCTCGACACCACGAAGGCGCGCTCGGCCAGCACCGGGTGGCGCGACACCGAGGCGTGCGGCTGGCCGTCGTAGACCATGTGCTCGTAGACCTCGTCGGACAGGATCAGGATGTCCGTGCCGCCGACGATGGCGGCCAGGGCATCCAGGTCCGCCTGGCGCAGGATGCTGCCGGTCGGGTTGTGCGGCGTGTTCACCACGATCATGCGGGTGCGCGCGCTGACGGCGGCCGCGACCCGGTCCCAGGGCACGCTGTAGCCGGCGTCGCCGACCTGCATCGCCACCGGCACCACGACGCCGCCGGCCAGCGCGATCGAGGGCGCATAGCTGTCGTAGGCCGGCTCGATGACGATCACCTCGTCGCCCGGGTGGACGCTGCACAGGATCGCCGTCATCAGGCCCTGGGTGGCGCCGGCGGTGACCGTGATCTCCTGGGCGGCGTCGTAGCGGCGGCCGTAGAGCGCCTCGATCTTGGCGGCGATGGCCTCGCGCAGGGCCGGCACGCCGGTCATGAAGGGATACTGGTTGTGGCCCGCGCGCATGGCCTCGTCCACGAAGCCGACCAGCCTGGGGTCGCAATCGAAGTCGGGGAAACCCTGGCCGAGATTGACGGCCTGGTGCTGGGCGGCGAGGGCGGACATCTGGGTGAACACGGTGGTGCCGACCTGCGGCAGGCGGGAAACGATGGCTGGGGTAGTCATGGCGTCATGAAAGAACGGATCCGGCTTATTCTACCGTCGCGCCGGAAGCCTCGCTGGCGACCGAATCAGCGGAAGCGCGGGCCTTGATCCAGGCTTCCGGCAGCATGATCTTGAACATCCCTTCGCGCACCGTCTTGCGCCCGAGCTTGAGCAGGGCCTTGTCCTTGGTGATCAGGACCCCGGCGCCGCTGTCGCGCGCCAGTTCCAGGAATTTCTGGTCGTCGCGGTCGGTGCAGACCGGCAGGCGCACGTGCACGGCGTCCGGCGCCACGACGCGCAGCAGCGTGTCGAAGCGGGCCGCGGCCTGGGCGCGCGTGGCTTCGTCCAGCGGCAGGTGAGGGTAGCGCAGGACGGCCAGGTATTCGTCGCGGCAATCGGCGCGCGTGACGGCCTCGACCTCGCCCGATTCGAGCGCCGCCAGCAAGCCGGCCCAGCGCGGATCGTGGAAGACGAAGAGGTCGAGCAGCACATTGGTGTCGATGACGATGGGTTTCCGGGAAGCAGGTATCATGTCGGCTGTTTATGTGAAGAAGAAGATGTTCGTTCCATGCTGATTGTTCTGTCGCCCGCCAAATCCCTCGACCTCGACACCCCGAGCACCACGCCCCAGCACACCACGCCCGATTTCATCGATAGCGCCGCCGAACTGGTCAAGGTGCTGCGCACGCAATCGCCGGCCGAGATTTCCGCGCTGATGGCCTTGTCGGACACCCTGTCGATGCTGAACGTGAGCCGCTACGCCCACTGGCATCCGGATCACAGCGAAGGCCGCCAGGCGGTCATGGCCTTCAACGGCGATGTGTACACGGGCCTCGACGCGCGCTCGCTGGCGCCGGAAGCATTGGCCTTCACCCAGCGCCACGTGCGTATCCTGTCGGGCCTGTACGGGCTGCTGCGTCCGCTCGACCTGATCCATCCCTATCGGCTGGAGATGGGCACGAAGCTGGCGAATCCGCGCGGCAAGGACTTGTATGCGTTCTGGGGCGAGACGATCACCGACGCCCTGAACCGCCAGCTGCGCGAGACCGGATCGGCGGCGCTGGTCAACCTGGCGTCGGAAGAATACTTCAAGTCGGTCAAGCCGAAGAAGCTGGCCGTGCCGGTTCTCAATCCGGTGTTCGAGGACTGGAAAAACGGCAAGTACAAGATCATCTCGTTCTTCGCCAAGCGCGCGCGCGGCATGATGGCGCGCTATGCGGCGCAGCACGGCATCCTTGATCCGGAGCAGCTCAAGGAATTCGACGTCGACGGCTACGCCTTCGAGCCGGCGGCTTCAAGCGAACGCGAGTGGGTGTTCCGCCGCAAGATCGCACAATGAATGCACACCGGCCCGCCGCAACGGGCCGGCGCGGGCATTATTGCACGGCGTCTTTCGGCGCCGGCTTGGCCGTGGCCTTCGACCAGAACTGCCACCATGGGGCGTCGCCCTTGGCGTTCGGGTTCAGGAAGCGGCTGTTCGGATAGTTCAGCGTGAACACGCGCTGGGTGTCGTCGCGCAGCACCGGCATGCCGAGCTTGTCGTAGGCGCGGATCATCAGGAACAGGGCTTCCTCGCGCGCCGGGGCGTCGCTGTAGTTGGTCACCGCATCCTGGGCGCGGTTCAGGGCTGCCAGGTAGGCGCCGCGGCGATAGTAGTAATTCGCCACGTGCACTTCGTACTGCGCCATCGCGTTGATCAGGTAGTTCATGCGCGAGATCGAGTCCGGCGCATATTTGCTGTTCGGGAACTTGTCGACCAGGGCCTTGAAGGCGGCGAAGGCTTCGCGGGTCGCCTTCGGATCGCGCTCGGTCGGGTCCTGCTCATAGATGAAGCTGAGGAAGCCCAACTGGTCGTTGAAGTTGATCAGGCCGCGCAGGTAGTACATGTAGTCGACCTGGGGATGGTTCGGGTGCAGCTTGATGAAGCGCTCGACGGCGGCCAGCGCCTCGGCCTGGTCCTGCGCCTTGTAGTGGGCGTAGGCGATCTCCATCTGGGCCTGGGAGGCGTAGGTGCCGAAGGGATAGTTGGATTCGAGACGTTCGAACAGCTTGATTGCCGCTTCGTAGTGCCCGCCGGCCATCTCATCGCGCGCCTCAGCGTATAATTTCTCCGCTGACCAGTTTTTGGTTTCATCGGCGCGTTCCGGCAAAATACCGCATGCGGACAGGCCGACGAGGGCGCAAGTAGCGACCAATACAGACAATTTTTTTTGCATAGCTCTAAGCAAGAAGTTTACCGAGGGGAATCCCGAGAAAACGTAGCGAGCGGCAGCAGTGTTGGCTGAGAAGCGCAGCTGTACTTGAGTACAGCGAGCATCGCAGGCCAACAATGCAACGCGCAGCAGTTTTCCCGGGATTCCCGGATTCAACGAACAGCTGATTATAGCTGATGGGACACACGTGATTTTAACTCCTGCGCCGAAATCGGCGGAAATGCCTTTGGACACCGATCTGGACGACGACCTGGAAGGGGGCTTCGAAGCCACTTCCGGTGTCGACCTGTCGCCGATTACCCTGAATTTAACGCCCGAGGCTTGCGGCCAGCGCCTGGACAAGGTCGTCGCCGGCCTGGTGCCGCAATTCTCGCGCAGCCGCCTGCAGCTCTGGTTTGAAGGCGGCCACATCAAGGTGGACGGCAAGCCGGCGCGCGGCAAGGATACCGCCTACGGCGACGAAGTCATCGTCATCGAGCCGCAGGCCGCCCCGGAAGACACCGCCTTCACGCCGGAGGCGATGGACCTGAACATCGTCTATGAAGACGAGGACATCCTGGTGATCAACAAGCCGGCCGGCCTGGTGGTCCATCCGGGCGCCGGCAACTGGACCGGCACCATGCTCAACGGCCTGCTGCACCACTGCCCGCAGCTGGTGGGGGTGCCGCGCGCCGGCATCGTGCACCGCCTCGACAAGGACACGAGCGGCTTGATGGTGGTCGGCAAGACCCTGGCGTCGCAGACCGACCTGGTGCGCCAGCTGCAGGCGCGCACCGTCAAGCGCGAATACTTCGCCCTGGTGTGGGGCACCCCGCGCCTGTCCGGCACGATCGACGCCGGCATGGGCCGCGACCCGCGCGACCGCGTCAAGATGGCGGTGTCGACCAGCCCCTTCGCCAAGCCGGCCATCACCCATTACGAGCGCGTGGCCAGCGGCGAACTCGATCGCCGTCCGGTGAGCCTGGTGCGCTGCAGGCTGGAAACCGGCCGCACCCACCAGATCCGCGTGCACATGCAATCGCTGGGCTTCGCGCTGGTGGGCGACAATGTCTATGGCAAGCGCCACCTGACCCCGGTCTTCCATCGCCAGGCGCTGCAGGCACGGCGCCTCGGCCTGGTGCATCCGGGCACGGGCGAACACTGCGAATGGACCGTGCCGCTGGCCGACGATTTCGCCGAACTGATCGCGCGCGCCGGCATCGAAGAGCCAGGCGACGATGACCTGCCCGCCGCAGGCGACGCCGACGACGGGGACGAGGAGTAAATGGAACGCGGCGCACTGGTATTCCCGGACTGGCCCGACCTGCCGGCCACGGCCGGCGCGCTGGCGACCAGCCGCGACGGCGGGGTCAGCACCGGGCCCTACGATGACGGCAAGGGCGGCGGCGGCCTGAACCTGGGCCTGCACGTGGGCGACGATCCCGACACCGTGCGCGCCAACCGCGCGCGGCTGCAGGAAGTCTTGCCCGGCCGTCCCGCCTGGATCTCGCAGGTGCATGGCGCCGACGTGGTCGATGCCGCCACCGTAGGGCCGGACCAGCCGGTGCGGGTGGGCGACGCCAGTATCGCCACCGCGCCCGGCGTGATGTGCGCGATCCTGACCGCCGACTGCCTGCCGGTACTGTTCGCCGACCTCGACGGCAAAGTGGTGGGTGCCGCCCATGCGGGCTGGCGCGGCTTGGCCGGCGGCGTGCTGGGCGCGACCGTGGCCGCCATGCGCAAGGCCGGGGCAGGGGAGATCACGGCCTGGATGGGCCCGGCGATCGGCGCCACCGCCTTCGAAGTCGGTCCCGACGTGCTCGACGCGTTTACGAAAGCACTGCCGGGGGCGGAGGCGCGCGCGGCGTTCAAGCCCTACCCTGGCCGCGAAGGCAAATACTTGGCCGACATGTTCGCATTGGCGCGCGCCATGCTGGCGAAGGAAGGCGTCACCCGTGTCCATGGCGGCACCCTGTGCACGGCCACCGCCCCGGAACGCTTTTACTCCTATCGCCGCGACGGCGTCACTGGCCGCCAGGCAAGTTTGATCTGGCTCAAATAATACGGCGGCCGGGGCGGCGATACTGCTCAGTTATCGCCATCGGTGGCGGCGCTTTCCTGCGCCGCCCGGGCCTGGAGTTCCCGCTTCGCGCGGCGCCGTTTCGAGCCTGTCAGGTAAAAAAGGATGGACAAAGGCACCACGCAATACGCAAGAAACGTCATAATCCCTCCGGTAACGGTCGGTTCGGTCGCCGCCATGAGTACGACGACGTAAATCCAGGCGACGGCGACGATCCACATGATTTGTTTCCTTTGGCGATGTAATCCCCGATTGTAATCCCCGATTGTAAGCCCCGATTCTAAACAACGGACGACCACATGAACATGCCCGACCCGCAAGCGCTTGCCTCCACCTGGATGTCCCAGTTCACCGATCCTTCCGCATGGCAGAGCTGGATGACCATGCCGGCCCTGACCCCGACGGCAAACGGCCACAACCCGCTGGCCGGCATGATGAAGGATTTCGGCGCCGGCATCGCCCCGGCCAGGCTGGAAGCGCTGCGCGGCGACTATCTCACGAAGGTCGGCCAGCTGTGGCAGGACTTCATGTCCGGCAAGCCTCCGGTCCTGCACGACAAGCGCTTCTCGGGCTCGGCCTGGACCGAGAACCCGATGTCGGCCTTTTCGGCCGCGTCCTACCTGCTCAATTCCGACTTCATGCTGGCCCTGGCCGACGCCGTCGAGGCCGGCCCGCGCGAGCGCCAGAAGATCCGCTTCGCGGTCCAGCAGATGGTCGACGCCATGTCGCCGGCGAACTTTTTCGCCACCAATCCGGAAGCGCAGAAGCACCTGATCGACACCAAGGGCGAGAGCCTGACGAAGGGCCTGACCAACATGCTGGCCGACCTGCAGAAGGGGCGCATCTCGCAGTCCGACGAATCCGCCTTCGAGGTCGGCCGCAATGTCGGCACCACGCCGGGCCAGGTGGTGTACGAGAACGAATTGTTCCAGCTGATCCAGTACACGCCGACCACGCCGACCGTGCACAAGCTGCCGCTGCTGATGATTCCGCCCTGCATCAACAAGTTCTACATCCTCGACCTGCAGCCGGAAAACTCGCTGGTGCGCTACGTGGTGGAGCAGGGCAATACCGTGTTCATGGTGTCCTGGCGTAACCCGGACCGCGGCCTGGCCAACATCAGCTGGGACGACTATGTCGAGAAGGGCGCCATCCGCGCGCTCGAGGTGGTGAACGAGATCTCGGGCCAGGACAAGGCCCATGTGTTCGGCTTCTGCGTGGGCGGCACCATCGCCGCCACCGCGCTGGCGGTGCTCGCCGCGCGCGGGCGCCAGCCGGCCGCCAGCCTGTCGCTGCTGACCACCTTGCTCGACTTCAGCGACACCGGCGTGCTCGAAGTCTTCGTCGACGAGGCCCAGGTGGCCCTGCGCGAACAGACCCTGGGCAGCGGCGGCCTGATGCCGGGCCGCGACCTGGCCACCACCTTCTCGGCCCTGCGTCCGAACGACCTGGTGTGGAATTACGTGCAGCAGAACTATCTGAAGGGCAAGGAGCCGCCGGCCTTCGACCTGCTGTACTGGAACGCCGACAGCACCAACCTGCCGGGTCCGATGTTCTGCTGGTACCTGCGCAACACCTACCTCGAGAACAAGCTGAAGGTGCCGGGCGCGCTGACCGTGTGCGGCGTGCCGGTCGACCTGGGTGCGATCGAGGCCCCGACCTTCATCTACGGCTCCCGGGAAGACCACATCGTGCCCTGGCAGGCCGCCTTCGCCTCGATGAGCCTGCTGAATCCGAAGAATCCGAAAGCCAACCGCTTCGTGCTGGGGGCATCGGGCCACATCGCCGGCGTGATCAACCCGGCCTCGAAGAACAAGCGCAGCTACTGGGTCAACGACAAGGGCGGGCGCGGCCGTGGCAAGAACGCGGCGGTCACTGACGAAACCTGGATGGCGGGCGCCGAGGAGCACAAGGGCAGCTGGTGGCCGGAATGGGCCAAATTCCTGGCGCAGCACGGCGGCGAGGACATCCCCGCGCCGGCCAGTGCGGGCAACAGCCGCTATACGCCGCTGGAGCCGGCCCCGGGCCGCTACGTCAAGGCGCGCGCGGATTGATGTAGCCAGGACAGGGCGCGTTGACAAAAAATCAGCGTCAGTGATAATTCTAATAATTGCTGCACCTGCGCGGATTGCGTGGTAAGGTGTGCCCTGTCCGTCCCCCCTGAGCAATACCCCAGCTTCACCGGGCGGCGGACCAGGGTTTTTTGGTAACCAATCAAAATGCGCCGGGCCTATGCTGCGGCGCAACCTATGGAACTTGCGATGAGTAGTGCAAAGAAGAGTGCTGAACGCCTGATCAAGAAATACCCGAACCGTCGTCTGTACGACACCCAGACCAGCTCCTACATCACCCTGACGGACGTCAAGCAGCTGGTCCTGGAAGCCGACGAGTTCACCGTGGTCGACGCCAAGACGAACGAAGACCTGACCCGCAGCATTCTCTTGCAGATCATCCTGGAAGAGGAAGCCAACGGCATTCCCATGTTCTCGAGTTCCGTGCTGGCCCAGATCATCCGCTACTACGGCCACGCCATGCAGGGCATGATGGGCTCCTACCTGGAAAAGAACGTCCAGGCCTTCACCGACATCCAGAACAAGTTCACCAGCGGCGCCGCCGGCGCCCTGGAAGGCAAGCCCTTCAGCCCGGAAATGTGGACCCAGTTCATGAACGTCCAGGGCCCGATGATGCAGGGCATGATGAACAACTACATCGACCAGAGCAAGAACCTGTTCATGCAAATGCAGGAGCAGATGCAGAGCCAGAGCAAGGCCATGTTCGGCGCCTTCCCCTTCCCGGGCATGCCGGTCGACAAGAAGTAATTTTTTCAAGACTTTCCTGCCACACTGCGTCCCCAGCGGTCCCCTTTTGGGGCCGCGGACCGGCCTCCGGGTTCGACCGGCAGGCCCGCTTCAGGTACAATCGCGGATTGCCCAGATCCTTTGCCGTCCGCCCATGCCTGAACTTCGCCGCAATTCCCTCCCTGCCAACACCGAAAACGCCGCCGTCGCGGTTGCCGAACCTGCGCTGGTGATCCCGTCGCCGGCGCCCGGCATCGCCGCGCCCAAGGTCGGTTTCGTGTCGCTCGGCTGCCCGAAGGCGCTGGTCGACTCCGAGCAGATCCTGACCCAGCTGCGCGCCGAAGGCTACGAGACCGCCAAGTCCTACGACGGCGCCGACCTGGTGATCGTCAACACCTGCGGTTTCATCGACGCCGCGGTGCAGGAATCGCTGGATGCGATCGGCGAGGCGCTTGCCGAGAACGGCAAGGTGATCGTCACCGGCTGCCTGGGCGCCAAGAAGGATGCCGCGGGCGACGACATCATCACCAAGGTGCACCCCAAGGTGCTGGCCGTGACCGGCCCGCATGCGGTGGCCGAGGTGATGGAGTCGGTCCACCTGCACCTGCCCAAGCCCCACGATCCCTTCATCGACCTGGTGCCGAACCACGGTGTCAAGCTGACCCCGAAGCACTACGCCTACCTGAAGATCTCGGAAGGCTGCAACCACCGCTGCAGCTTCTGCATCATTCCGTCGATGCGCGGCGACCTGGTTTCGCGCCCGATCCACGAAGTGCTGGTCGAGGCCGAGAACCTGTTCAAGGCCGGCGTCAAGGAACTGTTGGTGATCTCGCAGGACACCAGCGCCTACGGCGTGGACGTCAAGTTCCGGACGGGCTTCTGGAACGGCCGTCCGATCAAGACCCACATGACCCAGCTGACCGAAGCGCTGGGCCAGCTGGCGCGCCAGTACGACGCCTGGGTGCGCATGCACTACGTCTACCCGTACCCGCACGTCGACCAGGTCATCCCCCTGATGAGCGACGGCCACGTGCTGCCTTACCTGGACATCCCGATGCAGCACGCCCACCCGGACGTGCTCAAGCGCATGAAGCGCCCGGCCAGCGGCGAAAAGAACCTGGACCGCATCCAGGCCTGGCGCAAGATGAACCCGGACCTGACCATCCGCTCGACCTTCATCGCCGGCTTCCCGGGCGAGACCGAGGCCGAGTTCGACTACCTGCTGGACTTCCTGAAGGAAGCGCAGATCGACCGCCTGGGCTGCTTCGCCTATTCGCCGGTCGAAGGCGCGACCGCCAACGAACTGGCCAATCCGGTGCCGCAGGAAGTGCGCGAGGAGCGCCGCGCGCGCGTCATGCTGCTGCAGGAGGAAATCTCGCTCAAGCGCCTGCAGGCCAAGGTCGGCAAGACCATGCGCGTGCTGGTGGACGAGATCGGCCCGCGCGAGGCGCTGGGCCGTTCCTCCGCGGACGCGCCGGAAATCGACGGCGTGGTGCACATCAAGCGTTCGCTGGTGCCGGGCAAGCCGAAGCTGGCGGTTGGCCAGTTCGCCGAGGTGCTGATCACCAAGGCCGACGCCCACGATCTTTGGGCGACCGTGGTCTGATGCCGGCCGGGAGCAGGGTATGACGGAGAAAGAAAAGCAGAAGTCGGTCCAGACCACCCTGATCCACAGCGACTATGTCGCACCGGAAGGCTTCGCGGCCTTCCCGCCGGGGATCCACCACGCGTCCACGGTGCTGTTCCCGAACGTGGCCGCGATGCGATCCGGCCAGTGGAAGGACAAGAACGCCTATACCTACGGCCTGCACGGGACACCGACCACCTTCACCCTGGAAGCGCGCCTGGCCGGGATCGAAGGCGGCGCGCATTGCCTGCTCGCGCCGTCCGGCCTGTCCGCGATCGCGATGGTCGACTTCGCCCTGCTCAAGAGCGGCGACGATGTGCTGCTTCCGGATAACGTCTACAACCCGAACCGCGAACTGGGCCGCTGGCTGAGCCAGGACTTCGGCGTGAGCACGCGCTTCTATGATCCGATGATCGGCGCCGGCATCGCCGAACTGATCCAGCCGAACACGAAGCTGGTCTGGGCCGAGGCGCCCGGTTCGGTATCGATGGAAGTGCCCGACCTGCCCGCCATCTGCACGGCGGCGCACGAAAAAGGCGCACTGGTCGCGCTGGACAACACCTGGGCCGCCGGCCTGGCGCTGCGCGGCTTCGACGCCGGCGCCGACATCGTCATGCATGCGCTCACCAAGTACCAGTCGGGCGGGGCGGACCTCTTGATGGGCGCCGTGATCACGCGCGAGCGCGCATTGAACGAGCGCCTGGCCCAGGCCCACATGCGCCTGGGGCTGGGCGTGGGCGCCGACGATGCCTACCTGGTGATGCGCGGCCTGCCGACCATGAAGCTGCGCTTCGACGCCCACGACGGCAATGCGCGCACGGTGGCGCAATGGCTCAAGGAGCGTCCGGAAATCGGCAAGGTGCTGCACCCGGCCTTCGAGGATTGCCCCGGCCATGCGCACTGGAAGCGCGACTTCCGCGGCGCCGGCGGCCTGTTCTCGGTGCTGTTCGATCCGCGCTATACCGAGGAGCAGACCGACCGCTTCGTCGACAGCCTGAAGCTGTTCGGCCTTGGCTACAGCTGGGGCGGCCCGAACAGCCTGGTGATGCCTTACCGGATCCAGGGCATGCGCCGCCAGTGGATGGAAGAGGGCATCCTGGTGCGCTTCAACATCGGCCTGGAAGACACGGCCGACCTGATCGCGGACCTCGAGCAGGCCCTCGCCAGGCTCTGACGCGGGTCCTGCCCGCAGGCCCGCTCCCGATCGCGGCTCAGACCGGCATCGGCTTGTTGCTGTTGAGGTCGAGGAAGCCGCGGATGATGCGGTAGGCCATCCACAGCCAGGCCACGCCCCAGATCAGCATGGCGAGCGGGATGAGGATCAGGGTCACCCACAGCACCCCGCCCAGTATCATCCACGCCAGGTACCACCAGAACGAACGGATCATCCAGGTGTGGTGCGAGTACACGATCGTGCCCTGGGTGTCCGGGCGCTTCACGTAGTTGACGATCAACACCAGGATCGACAGCGTACCGACCGAGAAGAAGAAGGTCAGCGCATGCACCACATACAGGATGCGCGCGAACTGCTTGGCGTTCTCGGCGCCTTGTTCATAGACGAGTTCCTGGGACATGGCGTCCTCCACGGTGAGTTCAATTGATCGAATGATAACCCAAACCGGACCGGCCGCGGCCCGGGTCTAGCTGCGCGTCTGCGCCTCGACCCAGGCGACCAGGCGGCCCGCGTCCATGGCGCCCGCCTGGCGCGCGATCTCGCGCCCGCCCTTGAACAGCGCCAGGGTCGGGATGCTGCGGATGCCGAAGCGCGCCGCCAGGTCCTGGGAGCGTTCGGTATCGACCTTCAGCAGGCGCACGTTCGGTTCCAGGCGCTGCGCGGCCTGGGCGAAATGTGGCGCCATCATCTTGCAGGGGCCGCACCATTCGGCCCAGAAATCCACCAGCACGGGAATGTCGTTGCGCGCGACGTGCTTGTCGAAGCGTGCGCTGTCGACGTCGAGCGGGCGCGCGCCGAAGACCGGCTTGGCGCACTTGCCGCAGGTGGGCGCATCCTGCAGCCGCGCCCGGGGCATGCGGTTCACCGCATCGCAGTGCGGACAGACGACGTGGAGCGGGTCACTCATCGGTTTCTCCTTGAACGGTGTGAGTGAAGATATTGTAAGGCGATCTAGAAATTGAGCGTGCCGTCGATGCAGGTCACGGACTGGCCGCCGACGCGGATCCGCTCCCCGGACATCGACAGCCTGAGCACACCGGCGCGGCCTGCCTTCGCGCCCTGGCTGACCAGGAAGTCGCCCTGGTAGTGGTCCGCTTGCCCGGTATGGCGCAGGTAGGCCGCCATGGCCCCGTTGCCGCTGCCGCACACCGGATCCTCGGGCACGCCGTGCGCGGGAGCGAAGGCGCGCGTCTCGATGCGCGCGGGGCTTCCGTCCGGGTGCGGGCCGAAGATCACGACGCCGGTGTGGCGGCCGCGACGGTCCTGGATCGCCATGCGCGCCAGGTCTGGGCGGCAATCGAGCACCGCCTGCGCGTCCGGCAGCTGCGCGATCACCCAGCGTGCGCCCACGTCGGCCAGGAAGGGGCGGGCGGCGTGGGCGAGCGGAACGCCGAGGATCGCCTCCAGCTCGGCGGCGTCGCTCGGCGACAGGGCCGTGAGGCTTGCCTGCGGCAGGTCGAAGGCGATCCAGCGCGCGCCCTCGCTCGCATCCTGCACCTGCAGGCGGACCAGGCCGGCGCCGCACTCCTGGACCAGCACGCCATCCCGCGGTGCGACCATGCCTGCCTCCAGCAAGGCGTGTGCGCTGCCGATGGTGGGGTGGCCGGCGAAGGGCAGCTCGCCGCCGGGTGTGAAGATGCGCAGCCGGTAGTCGGCGCCCGGTGTCGCCGGCGGCAGGACGAAGGTGGTTTCCGACAGGTTCATCCAGTGCGCGACCTGCTGCATGCGCGCGGCGGAGAGCCCACCGGCGTCGAGCACGACGGCGACCGGATTGCCGCGGAAGGGCGTGGAAGTAAACACGTCGACGGTCTTGATGGCTGCGCGCATGGTGTGGAGTTCACTGTTGAAGGAACAGCCAGTTTACGCATCGGCAAGGCCCGGTCCAGACACAGTGGCGCCTTGCACGGCCGACCAGTATTGGCGTTCGACAGTCCAAGTGTACTGGCCGCGCCATCCATGCGCCGCCATTGTCGAGCATTCCGTAGAATCGGCATCGACAAGACTTCCGATCGACCGATGACGCACAAAGCACCCGGCAGCCTGCTGGCAGGTTGCGCCGGCTGGAACCTCTGGAAAGAGCACGCCGCCCCCTTCCCCGAGAAAGGCAGCCACCTCGAACGCTATGCGGCCGTATTCCCGGCCGTCGAGATCAACTCGTCCTTCTACCGCCCGCACAAGCCCGAGACATATGCACGCTGGGCCGATTCCGTGCCGGATGCCTTCCGCTTCGCGGTCAAGGTGCCGCGCGATATCACGCACGATGCGCGCCTGTTCGAGGCCGGTCCCCAGCTCGAGAAATTCGCGCGCGAGGCCGGGCGGCTGGGTGGCAAGCTCGGCTGTTTGCTGGTGCAGCTGCCGCCGAAGTTCGGTTTTACCGACGAGCCGGCGCGCACCTTCTTCGGCCAGCTGAACGATCTGTTCGGCTGCATGGTCGCATTCGAGGCGCGCCATCCGAGCTGGTTCTCGGAGCCGGCCACCGAACTGCTGCGCGAACGCGGCGTCACGCGCGTGATCGCCGATCCGCCGGCGGGCCAACCCGGTCCGCACGTGCCCACCAGCGACGAGAACGTCTACGTGCGCCTGCACGGCGCGCCGCGCATTTACTACTCGCGCTATCCGCGCGAGACCATCGCTGACGTGCGCGCCGATCTCGACGCGCACATCGCAAAAGGCCGCACCTGCTGGTGCATCTTCGACAACACTGCCGCAGGCGAATCGGTGCCGAATGCCCTTGAATTGATGCACGGATAGTTTATGCAGGCATTCCATGAAAGTGCCATACTGAGTCCATGGTTACCGCGATTTTTAGTTTCCACGAAGAGCTGAATGATTTCCTGCCGCGCGAGCGGCGCGGCCGCACCTTTGCCTCGCAATGCGCGCAATCGGCCACCACCAAACACATGATCGAAGCGCTGGGCGTGCCGCACACCGAGGTCGAGGCGGTGCTGGTCAACGGCCAGGAATGCGGCTTCGACCGCGTGCTGAAGGACGGCGACCGGGTTTCGGTCTATCCCCGTTTCGAAGTACTGGAAGTGGCGCACGACCTGGCGCCGGAATACCGTTCGCCGCTGGAGCGCCTGCGCGAGCGGCCGCCGGCGCGCATGCGCTTCGTGGCCGACGCCCACCTCGGCGGGCTGGCGCGGCTGTTGCGCATGGCCGGATTCGACACCCTGTACGACAACCATTACCACGACGACGACGTCGAGGACATCGCCCAGGACGAGGACCGGATCGTGCTCACGCGCGACCGCGAACTGCTCAAGCGCCGTTCGATCACGCACGGCTGCTACATCCATTCCCTGGATCCGCCTGAACAGCTGCGCGAACTGTTCGAGCGGCTCGACCTGGCGCAAGGAGCACGGCCGTTCTCGCTCTGCCTGCACTGCAACGTGCCGCTGCACGCGGTGGCCAAGGCCGATGTCGAGGAGCGCCTGCCGGCTTCGGTGCGCGAACAGCACGACGAGTTCACCACCTGCGACGACTGCCGGCGCGTGTACTGGAAGGGCTCGCACCACAAGCGGATGCAGGCGCTGCTCGCGGCCGTGTCCCGGCCCGGCGCGGATGCACTGGAGCGCTTCGCCGATGTAGAATCGCCTGAGGAAAACGACCACCATCCTTGAGCGTGACCGAGCCCGCTTCGCCTTCATCGCCTTTGCCTTTCCCCGTCCGCGTGGAATGCCCGCCGGGCGCCTGCGTGTGCGGGCGCGATCGCCTGCTGGGCGACCCGCAAGCGGACCCGCGACCGCTCGCCCTCACGCGCCAGCAGGAACAGAAGCTGCTCGAACGCATCGAGCGAGTCGAGAGCTACCAGGACCTGCAGCACGTGCAGGGGCTGATCCGCAAGAACATCGGCGCCGAGCTGCGCATCGAGCCCGGCCCCAACGAGGTGCGCACCGTGCGCGGCATCGTGATCGTGCTCGAGGAGCGGCCGGGACTGTGCAAGAAGGTGCGCCAATCGGTGCCGGCGGCGGTGCGCCGCCTGCTGGGCGAGCGGCCCGAGATCGCCTGGGCCATCCTCGACGCCCACGACCTCTTCGGTTCCACCTGAACGGCTCAGCACGCCAGTACAAGGCGAGCTCGGCCTGACTCTTATACAATCATGCCGGGGCGGCAAGGGCCGCCGTGAACATGGAGAACAGCATGTCGGGCTACAGCATCAACATCGAAGAGAAGACGCTCGCCGGGAACAATTTCCGCGAGGTCTTGTACACCACCCAGCGCAGCCAGCTGGTCATCATGACCCTGCAGGCGGGCGAGGAGATCGGCGTCGAGCGCCATGAAGGCCACGACCAGTTCATCCGGGTGGAGGCGGGCGAGGGCGTGGCGCTGCTGGACGGCGAAGAGCACAAGCTGGAAGACGGCGTCGCCGTCGTGATCCCGGCCGGCACGGAGCACAATGTCATCAATACCTCGAAGACCGAGCCGATGCGCCTGTACACCTTGTACACCCCGCCCGAGCACCCGGACGGCATCGTTCACGCCAGCAAGGCGGAAGCGGACGAATACGAACGCAGCCACGGCCACTGAGCGGCCGCCTGGATGCAAGAAAGCCGGCTGCGAGCCGGCTTTTTCTTTGTGCCGGCCTCAGCGCCAGCGGTAAGGGAAGCGCGTGCCGATGTGGCCGCCCCAGCCGCGGTGATGACCCCAGCCGCGGCCGAAGTTGAAGCCGAGGCCGATCGAGACCGGCGGATAGTAATAGCGCGGCTGTTCCACGTACACCGGTTGCGGGGCATAGACCGGAGCCGGCGCATAGACCGGCGAGACGGTGGTCGGGGTCGAATAGGTCACCACCGGGCCGCTGGTGGTGGCCGATGCCTGGCCGCTGGCGGCGGCGCGGGCCCCGGTGCCGACCGGGACCGGCGTCACCGAGACCACATGCCACTGGCTGGGATCGGTCGGCGTTGCGTAAGTACGGCTCGCGTAATTCGGTTGGCTGGCGCAACCTGCCAGCGTGGCAAGCGACGCGATGATGATGGCAAGCTTTTTCATGGCGGTCCTCCTGATCCCGCCATGATAAGAGCGCTCGCGCCGGGATGCCGCCGGCATTACGCTTTGTTACACCTGCGCTCCCAGCAGCGCGGCCAGGGCAAGTACGGCCGGCAGGGTCTGGATCAGCAGGATGCGCCGCTGGACGGTGACCGCGCCCCAGACCCCGGCCACCGCCACGCAGGCCAGGCCGAACACGGCGAAGGCGCGCGCCGTGCCTGGATCGGGATGCAGGAAGGCCACCAGCAGGGCGGCGGCCAGGAAACCGTTGTAGCAGCCCTGGTTCGACATCGCCGGCGCCAGCACCTCGGCCTGCTGCTCGCTCAGCCGGAAGACCTTGCGGCCGCGGCTGCGGAACAGCACGGTCTCGAGCAGGAAGATGTAGACGTGGATGATGAGGACCAGCCCCATCAGGATGTTCGCCGCAAGCGCCATGTTTGCCTCCCTCAGTTAATTTCCGCATTGTACGGCCTTGTCTGCGAGGCAAGTGAATATTGGTGAGACTTGGTGCCCGGCGCCTCCCTATACTGGCAGCTCATCCACGAGGAGAGTCCATGAAACGTCCCTTGTCCGCAGCGCTGCTGGCCGCCGGCCTGTGGTTTTCCGCAGTCCCTCCCGCTCTGGCGCAGACCCAGGCCGAGCACCGCCAGCAGATCGAGCAGATCGTCGAGACCTTCCGCAAGGCCATCATCGACAAGGACAAGGACAGCTTCATGAAGCTGTTCCTGCGCGAGGACATCACCTGGTCCGCGGTCTTTACCGACGCCAGCGTCGACCGTTTCCATGCGCGCAGCAAGGCCGCCGGGCGGCCGCGGCCCCCGAAGCTCTTCAGCAGCAACCCGCGCAGCTTCATCGAGGACATCGCCAAGGACCCGAAGCGGCTCGAGGAAACCTTCTCCAACGTGCGCATCGATACCGACGGCGAAATCGCCCACGTCTGGTTCGACTACGCCTTCATGGAGGACAAGTACAAGCAGAACTGGGGCAAGGAAGGCTGGCAGCTGCTGCGCACCGATGCCGGCTGGAAGATCGCCGCCGTGGTGTGGTCGATGGAGGCCAACCCGGAGCCGCCCCCGGCGTCAAAGGCCGGAGGCTGAGCCGGAAGGCTGGCGGATTCACTCCGCGGCCAGCGCCCCCAGCTGCGCGAGGGGCACGCTGGCCGCCATTGCCTGGTATCCGGCGTCGTTGGGATGCAGGTGGTCGCCGTAGTCGTAGCTGCTGCGCAGCCGTTCCGGCGCCTGCGGATCGCGCAGGACCAGGTCGAAATCGGTCAGCAGGTCGAAGGCGCCCGAGCTGCGCAGCCAGGCATTGATGTCCTGGCGCGCCGCCTCGCGCCGCGGGTTGAAGTAGACGTTGCCGCCGAAGGGCGGCAGGGTCGCGCCCATGACCGCGATCCCGCGCGCGTGGGCGCGCTCGACCAGCTGGCGGTAGCCGCCGGCCATGTCCTCGAGCGGCACGGGGCTGGATGCGGGACTGAACAGGATGTCGTTCATGCCGATCAGCACGGCCAGGGCGCGCACGCCCGCCGTGGCCAGCACGTCGCGGTCGAAGCGTTCGAGCAGGTCGCGCCCGGCCAGCGGCATGCTGGCGTCGTCGAGCAGCAGGCGGTTGCCGCTGAGGCCCCGGTTCACCACGGCGAAGGGACCCCTGCCGCTCAGCTCGGCCTGGAAGCGGCGCGCCAGCCAGTCCGGCCAGCGCCGGTTGGTGTTGGTGGTGCTGCCGATGCCGTCGGTCAGCGAGTCGCCCGCGGCGACGATGACGGGCGCGGCACGGTCGGAATCGACCTCGGCCAGGAAAGGCCAGGAGCCGAGGGTGCGCTGGACCGGCAGGCTGGTCGAGGCGGTGTGGTTTCCGCTGCTTGACAGGTAGTTGGCCTGGTAGGCATTGGTGTGGATGGTGCTGACCGTCACCGGCCCGGGCAGGTAGAGGCTGACGGCAAGGTCCGCGAAGGGTCCGACCGACAGGTCGACCGGATCGGACAGGGCTGGCGTACCGGCCGGGATGGTGATGGTGGGGCGCCCCCCGAAGCTGAGCGCGCGGCTGGTGCCGGCGTACACGGTGGCGGCGCTGGAGCGCAGGGCGATGCTGGCGGCGCCGATGCGCAGCGGCGCGCTGCCCATCTCGTTGGACAAACGGATGCGCAGGCGGCCCGCGCCGATACCGGTGCGCACGACCAGGCGCAGGGTCTGGCCGTTGAGTGTGAGGGCGCTGCCTGAAGGCGGAGGGCCGGAGGGCGCGCAGCCCCAGCTGGCATACCACTGGCCGCGCCCGCTCTGGGCCAGCGCCGGCGACGCCGGGAACGCCAGCGCGCCGGCCAGTGCGGGAAGGCCGGCGAGGACGCGGCGGCGGCCCCGGCTGGCAGCATCATTGGAAAGGGAAGCGCGGCTTGCCTGGCTTGTCATGGCGGGCTCCTGTCGGTGGACGAGCGGCCACGGCACGGCCGCAGCTTTACCCTAATCCACGCAGGCCACGCCTCCAACCGGAGCGGCGACGGGACTTGATCTGGCTCGTCCCCCCTCTTCCCCAGCTTTCAAGGCCCTGGTTTAGGCCAGTACGTTCAACAGGCCGTCCAGGCCGCTGAAGTTGAGCGCCACGCTCGCCTGCGCGCGCACCACCGGCTTGGCGCGGAAAGCCACCGACAGTCCGGCGATGCCCATCATGCGCAGGTCGTTGGCGCCGTCGCCCATGACGATGGCCTGGAGCGGAGCGATGCCGAGTTCCGCGCAGACGCGCTCGACGGTGCGCTTTTTCTCTTCCGCATCGACAATGCCGCCGCTCACGCGGCCGGTCAGCTTGCCGTTCGCGACCTCGAGCACGTTGGCGTGCGCGTAATCGAGTCCGAGCCGCGCCTTGAGGCGTTCGGTGAAGAAGGTAAAGCCGCCCGAGACCAGCAGGGTCCTGAGCCCGGCCACCCGCACCGCGCGCAGCATGGCTTCGCCGCCCATCGAGATGCGCAGTCGCTCCTCGTAGACACGCTCCAGGGCACTCGCTTCCAGGCCTTCGAGCAAGGCCACGCGGCGCGTCAGGCTGGCGGCGAAATCGAGCTCGCCGCGCATCGCCGCCTCGGTGATCTCGGCCACCTGGGGCTTGAGGCCCTGCATGTCCGCGATCTCGTCGATGCATTCGATGGTGATCAGGGTCGAGTCCATGTCCATGGCCACCAGGCGGAAGTCGCGCAGCGAGCGTCCGGCTTCGATGAAGGTGGCGTCCACGCCGGCCTCGAAGGCGGCCTGCTCGACCCGGGTCTTCAGTTCGGCGGTGAAGGGGACGTCCTCGCAGCGCAGGGCGTGCGCATCGATGGCGACGGATCGGACGCCGCCGGCCAGGCGGGCCAGGTTGGCGAGCGTGTCGGGAGAGGCCTGCGGCCCCTGGAGCACCAGGTTCATGTTCATGGATTTAAGCGAGCAGCTGTTTGATGGTTTGTTTGACCTGGTTCACGCGCGCCTGCAGGTCGGGCATGCCGGCCGTGATGCGCAGCTTGTCCTGGCCGGCCAGCTTGATGTGGCGGTTCTTCTGGATCAGGGTAATGATCTTGATCGGGTCGATCGGCGGCTTTTCCATGAACTGCATGTTCACGGCCTCGCCGTGGGCGTCGATCTTGACGATGCCCACGGTCTTGGCGGCGATGCGCAGGCGGTGGGTTTCGATGAGCGCGCGCACTGGGTCCGGCAACTTGCCGAAGCGGTCGATCAATTCCTCCTGCATGTCGTCGATGCGGTTCTGGGTCTCGCAGTTGGCCAGGCGCTTGTAGATCGACAGGCGCTCGTGCACGTCGCCGCAGTAGTCGGCCGGCAGCAGGGCGGGCACGTGCAGGTTGATCTCGGTGGTCGAGGCGAGCGGCGCGGCCAGGTCGGGTTCCTTGCCGGCCTTGAGCGAGCGCACCGCCTCGTTCAGCATGTCCGAGTACAGCTGGAAGCCCACTTCGAGCATCTCGCCGGACTGGTTTTCGCCCAGCACCTCGCCGGCCCCGCGAATCTCCAGGTCGTGCATGGCCAGGTAGAAGCCGCTGCCCAGTTCTTCCATGGCCTGGATCGCATCCAGGCGGCGCTGCGCCTGCTTGGTCAGGCTCATTACGTCGTTGACCAGCAGGTAGGCATAGGCCTGGTGGTGCGAGCGGCCGACGCGGCCGCGCAGCTGGTGCAGCTGGGCCAGGCCGAACTTGTCGGCGCGGTGCATGATGATCGTGTTCGCTGTCGGCACGTCGATGCCGGTCTCGATGATGGTCGTGCACAGGAGGATGTTGAAGCGCTGCGCGACGAAGTCGCGCATCACCTTTTCGAGGTCGCGCTCGTGCATCTGGCCGTGGGCCACGCCGATGCGCGCCTCGGGCAGCAGTTCTTCCAGCATCGCGCGGCGGTTCTCGATGGTCTCGACCTCGTTGTGCAGGAAGTAGATCTGGCCGCCGCGCTTCAGCTCGCGCAGGCAGGCTTCGCGGATGACGGAACCGTCCTCGCTGCGTACGAAGGTCTTGATCGCCAGGCGCTTCTGGGGCGCGGTGGCGATGATCGAGAAGTCGCGCAGGCCTTCCAGGGCCATGCCCAGGGTGCGCGGGATCGGGGTCGCGGTCAGGGTCAGCACGTCGACCTCGGCGCGCAAGGCCTTCAGGGCTTCCTTCTGGCGCACGCCAAAGCGATGCTCCTCGTCGATGATCACCAGGCCGAGGCGCTCGAACTTGACGTCCGGCGAGAGCAGCTTGTGGGTGCCGATCACGATGTCGACGGTGCCGTCGGCCATGCCCTTGATGGCGTTGTTGACTTCCTTGCCGGTGCGGAAGCGCGACAGCTCGGCGATCTTCACGGGCCAGTCGGCGAAGCGGTCGGCGAAGGTCTGGGCGTGCTGCTCGGCCAGCAGGGTGGTCGGGGCCAGGATCGCCACCTGCTTGCCGCCCATGACGGCGATGAAGGCCGCGCGCAGGGCCACCTCGGTCTTGCCGAAGCCGACGTCGCCGCACACCAGGCGGTCCATCGGGCGGCCCGAGGTCATGTCCTTGATGACGTTGTGGATGGCCTCGGCCTGGTCAGGCGTCTCGTCGAAGCCGAAGCTGGTGGCGAAGTTCTCGTAGTCGACGCTGGAATATTCGAAGGAGTGGCCCTGGCGCGCGGCGCGGCGCGCGTACAGGTTGAGCAGCTCGGCCGCGGTGTCGCGCACCTGCTCGGCGGCCTTGCGCTTGGCCTTTTCCCACTGGCCGGAGCCGAGGGCGTGCAGGGGCGCATCCTCGGGCGAGCTGCCGGAGTAGCGCGAGATCACGTGCAGCTGCGACACCGGCACATACAGCTTCGAATCCTTGGCGTACTCCAGGTGCAGGAACTCGGTTTCTCCTTCGCCCAAGTCCATGCTCATCAGGCCCATGTAGCGGCCGATGCCGTGGTTGATGTGGACCACCGGGTCGCCGATCTTGAGCTCGGACAGGTCGCGCACCATGGATTCGACCTGGCTGGTCGCTTCCTGCTTCTTCTTGCCGGCGCGCCGGCCCGAGCCCGCATACAGCTCGGTCTCGGTGACGAACACCAGGTGGCCGCTGCCCTCGTCGAGCAGCTCGAAGCCGGCCTGCAGCGGCGCCACGCCGAGCGCCAGACGCGCACCCGTCGCCCGGAAGCCGTCGAAGCCTTCGACCGCGGCGAGGTCCAGCTTGTATTCGGCGAAGTACTGCTGCAGGGTCTCGCGGCGGCCGGCCGAATCGGCGCAGATCATCACGCGCGCGTCCTTGCGCCCTAGGAATGCGCGCAAATTTGTCAGCGGATCGTCCAGGCGCCGGTTGACGGCGATGTCGGGGATCGGCGCGCTCAGTTCCGAGGCCGGCGCGTTCGGGTCGCGCGCGATGGCCCAGCGTCCGTGCGGCTTGGCGCAGCTGAAGAACTGCTCGGCGCCCAGGAACAGCTCGCGCGGTTCCAGCAGCGGGCGTTCGCGGTCGCTCTTCAGGAAGCGGTAGCGCGACTCGGTATCGAGCCAGAAGCGCTGGATGGCGGCGTCGATGTCGCCCACCAGGGCCAGCGGCGTGTCCTCGGGCAGGTAGTCGAACAGGGTCGCGGTCTCGTCGAAGAACAGCGGCAGGTAGTATTCGATGCCGCTGGGAGCGATGCCGTTGCCGATGTCGCGGTAGAGCGGCGAGCGGGTCGGGTCGCCCTCGAAGCGCTCGCGCCAGCGGCCGCGGAACGCGGTCCTCGACGTTTCGTCCATCGGGAATTCGCGGCCCGGAAGCAGGCGCACTTCCTTCACCGGGTACAGCGAGCGCTGGGTGTCGGCGTCGAAGGTACGGATGGTCTCGATCTCGTCGCCGAACAGGTCCAGGCGGTAAGGCAGGGCCGAGCCCATCGGGAACAGGTCGATCAGGCCGCCGCGCACCGAATACTCGCCCGGCGACATCACCTGCGACACGTGGGTGTAGCCGGCCAGGGTCAGCTGGGCCTTGAGCTTGGCTTCGTCCAGGTGCTCGCCCTGGCGGAAGAAGAAGGTGTAGGCGGCCAGGAAGGAGGGCGGGGCCAGGCGCACCAGGGCGGTCGTTGCCGGCACCACCAGCACGTCGCACTGGCCGTTGCGGATCTCGTGCAGGGTGGCCAGGCGCTCCGACACCAGGTCCTGGTGCGGCGAAAAGGCGTCGTAGGGCAGGGTTTCCCAGTCGGGCAGCAAATGGCAGGACAGCTTGCCTTCCGAAAACCAGGGAATCTCGTCGAGCAGGCGCTGGCCGTCGCTGGCGTTGGCCACGATCACGGTGAGCATCTGCTTGTTGGCCTTGAGCGCCAGCGCGGCGACGGCGAGCGCGTACGCATCCGAGGAGCCGTGCAGGGCCGGCAGGGCAAAACGTTGACCTGGTTTAGGGAGATGTTTCTTGAGATCGAAGGGCATGCAGCGTGCTATGAAAGTCGCGACGATGGGCCGTCCATTATAGTCGAAGCGGCCCGGCGCCGCCGGGCGCCTGGCGCGGCGCTTCCTGGCCGCTTCCTGGCCGCTTCTTGAGCGCTTCTTGTCCGCTTCGTGCCAAGTCAGCAAGCCGGGGACAGCCTCCCGGGATGGCTGTAAACCACGTGCCGTCCGCCCCGCACGAAGCCGGCCAGGGTCAGTCCGGCGCGCTCGGCCAGCCGAACCGCCATGGCGGTCGGGGCCGAGATCGCGGCCAGCAGCGGCAGGCCGGCCCGCGCGGCCTTCTGCACCATCTCGAAGCTGGCGCGGCTGGTCACCACGGCGAAGCCGCCGGCCGTATCCACCTGCTCGCGCGCCAGGGCGCCGACCAGCTTGTCGAGGGCGTTATGGCGGCCGATGTCCTCGCGCACGCACAGCAGTTCGCCCCTGGGGCCGGCCCAGCCGGCCGCGTGCACCGCTCCGGTGGCGCGGTGCAGGGTTTGGCGCGCGCCCAGGGAGGCCATCGCGCGGTGCAGGGCGGCAGGGTCCAGGCGTCCACCCTCCGCCGGCAGGTTCGCCGCCAGGCCAGGGGAGCGCGTCTCTTCGCCGAACCAGGCCAGGCTCTCGATGCCGCACAGGCCGCAACCCGTCTTGCCGGTGCGGGCGCGCCGGCCTTCCTTGAAGCGCATGAAGGCGCTCGAGGCGATGCGCATGTCGATGGCGATGCCCTCGTCCGTTTCCTCGACGTCGAGATCGTGGATCTCGCGCGCCTGCGCCACGATGCGTTCACCCAGCGAAAAGCCGACCGCGAAGTCCTCCATGTCCAGCGGCGAGGCCAGCATCACGGCATGGGTGATCCCGTTGTAGCTGAGCGCCACCGGCACTTCTTCTGCCACGATTTCGCTGGCCGACTGCATGGCGTCCCCCTGCCAGCGCGCGGCCGCCAGTTCCGCCGCCGCGTTCACGGCGCACTCCCGGCGGGTTCGACGATGACGTCGATGGCCTTGGCGGCGGGCACCTTGCTTTCCTTGGCGTGGTGCCAGAGCGGGATCAGGGGATTGCATTCCGGGTAATAGCCGGCGATGCAGCCGGCCGGCACGTCATAGGGCAGGACGGACAAGCCGTCGACGCGGCGCTCGACGCCGTCGCGCGCCGCACAGCGCAGGTTCACCCTGTCGCCTTCGCGCAGGGCCAGGCGCGCCATGTCGGCAGGCGCCATGAACAGCACCATGCGGCTGCCGTGCACGCCGCGGAAACGGTCGTCGTGGCTGTAGATGGTCGTGTTGAACTGGCCGTCGCTGCGGATCGTGAACAGGCGCATGCTCGATGCACTCAGGCGTAGGTCGGGATCGCCCTGCAGGCTGTCCGGCACCGTGAATCCGGCCTTGCCGCTGGCGGTCTCCCATTTGCGCTCGGCGGCGGCCAGGGGTTTGCGAAAACCCCCGGGCGTCCACATGCGGGCGTTGAAATCCTTGAAGATGGCGGGATAGGTGGCTTCGATGGCCTCGCGCACCTTGCCGTAGTCGGCCACCCAGGCGTCCCAGTCCACCTTCGGGTTCGGATCCAGGGCTGCCTTGGCGATGCCCGCGACGATCGCCGGTTCCGACAGCAGGGTGGGCGCCGCCGGCTCCGCCATGCCGCGCGAGCCGTGCATGCAGGCGGTGCTGTCTTCCACCGTGACGGCTTGCTGGCCGCCCGCCTGCCGATCGATCTCGATCCGGCCCAGGCAGGGCAGCAGGTAGGAGGCCTTGCCGTGGATGACATGGTTGCGATTCAGTTTGGTGGCGATCTGCACCGTGAGCGGAATCTCGCGCCAGGCGGCTTCCATCAGCGCCGTCTCGGGCACCGCGCGCACGAAGTTCCCACCCAGCCCGACGAAGGCCTGTACCTCGCGCGCCAGGATGGCCTCGCAGGCGTCGACCGTGTTCATGCCGGGCTTGCGCGGCGGCTCGAAGCCGTATTGTTCCTTCAGCTTGTCGAGCGGGGCCAGTTCGGGCTTCTCGGTGATGCCGACCGTACGCTGGCCCTGGACGTTCGAGTGGCCGCGCACCGGACACACGCCGGCGCCCGGACGGCCGATATGGCCGCCGAGGAGCAGGAGGTTGACGATCATGCCCACGTTCTGCACGCCGTTGCGGTGCTGGGTCAGGCCCATGCCGTACACCGCCATCACGGCGCGCGCCTTGCACCATACCTCGGCGGCGGCTTCCAGCGCCGCGCGCGCCAGGCCCGATTCGCGCTCGATCCCGTCCCAGCCGGCGGCGCGCACCGCGGCGCAAAAGTCCTCGAAGCCCTGCGTGTGCTGCGCGATGAAGGCGCGGTCCAGGACAGGCGCCTGGTCGTCGGCCGCCAGGATCGCCTTGCACAAGCCCATGATGGCGGCGCTGTCGCCGGCCGGCCGCACCTGGTGGTACTGGGTGCTGATCACGGTCTCGTGACCGCTCAGCATCTCCAGCGGCGACTGCGGATTGGTGAAGCTGACCAGGCCGCGTTCGCGCAGCGGGTTGAAGGTAATGATGGGCACCCCGCGGCGGCGCGCCGCCTGCAGCTGGTGCAGCATGCGCGGACTGTTCACGCCCACGTTCTGGCCGAAGAAGAAGATGCAGTCGGTGTGCTCGAAGTCCTCGAGGCCGACCGTGCCCACGCCCACGCCGATGGTCTTCTGCAGGCCCACCGAGGTGCTTTCGTGGCACATATTGGAACTGTCGGGCAGGTTGTTGTTGCCGTACATACGCGCCAGCAGCTGGTACATATAGGAAGTCTCGAGGGAGGCGCGGCCGGAGCTGTAGAACACCACCTTGTCGCGCGCGAAGCCGCGCAGCGCGGCGCCGATCTCGGCGAAGGCGGTGTCCCAGGCGATCTCGCGGTAGGTGTCGGTGCCTGGGTCCCAGCGCAGCGGCACGGTCAGGCGGCCCTGGTCCTCGAGCTGGTGGTCGTTCCAGGTTGCCAGTTCCGCCAGGGTGTGGCGGGCGAAGAAATCGGCGCCGATGCTGCGGCTGGTGGTTTCCCAGGCGGTGGCCTTGGCGCCGCTGGAGCAGAACTCGAAAGGATGGGGATGGGCCGGCTTGGCCCAGGCGCAGCTGACGCAGGCGTAGCCGTCCGGCTTGTTCTGTTTGCGCAGCAGCGCGCCGTCCTTGGCCACGACGTCCTGGTCGAGCAGGATGGTGGCGACGTCGCTGAGCGAGCCCCAGCCCCCGGCGGGCATGTTTGGCGTGCTGGTATGCGGTTTTCCTTGGTCCTGGCCCATGGGTGCTCCTTCGACGTGAAAGGGTCACCCTAGCTTGCAGCGGTGCCGCGCTCCGTGCGTCGGCGCACCGAGCTTCCTGGTGGGCGGGACAATCGCGGGTCGGCGCTCAAGCGGCGATGCCGGGCCGGCCCGCGTCCTCGGCGCCCGTGCGCCGGTTGGCGATGCCGAAAGGCACGTGGACCATGGGGATGGTGCCGCCCGGCGCGGCCTTGAGGTGGGTGAGCTGGTCGTCGAAGAAGATGTGCGGCTTGAACACCGAGAGCACCCGCGCCTTGTCCATGCCGCCCAAAAAGAAGGTCTCGTCGGCCGAGACGCCCCAGCTCTTCAGGGTCGTGACCACGCGCTCATGCGCGGGCGCGCTGCGGGCGGTGATGATGGCGATACGCACGATCTTGCGGTAGTCCGGGTCGCGGCGCTGGGCGCGGTCTTCCAGGCGCTGCATCATGGCCAGCTTCTGGAACATGCCGGCCAGCGGCCCGGGCTGGTGCGGACGCGCCATGTGCAGGGTCTCGTGGGCGTGGAACTCGCCCAGGTCGTTGTTGCGCTTGAAGACGGTCTCGGATTCGTCGTCGGCCAGCACGCCGTCGAAGTCGAAGGCCACGCGCAGTTCCACGTCGTCCTCGTCGTCGGCGATGCGCGAAGGCAGCACCAGCCCGGCCGGGTAGTCGACGGCGATGGCGCTCCGGACGTCCTCCTCGTGCGCGCTCAGGAATAGCGAGGCGTTGAAGGCCGGCAGGTAGGCGTAGGGCGACTTCCCGTTCATGAAGGCGGCGCGCGAGATGTCCAGGCCGTAATGGGCGATCGAGCGCATCACGCGCAAACCCGTCTCGGGCGAATTGCGCGAGAACAGCACGACTTCGACCGGCGACTGGCGCGGGTAGTACTTGTTGATGTTCAGGAAGCGCCGGATGAAGGGAAAGGCGACTCCCTTGCCGAGCAGGACGTCGAGATGGCGTTCCTGGTAGCCGCGGTAGGCCTCCGGACCTTCCTGCACATAGACCTGGTGCGATTCGGACAGGTCGAACAGGGCGCTGGAGGCGACCCCGATCACGAGTTTCTGCTCGATGGGAAAGGGCATCAGTCGTCCTCGGGAGCCTGGAGTTGGTCGAATACCTGGCGCTCGCGCGGGGCCAGGGCGCCAGCGCTGCGCACGAAGCCCGGCTGGGCGGCGTCGGCCAGCAGGCGCAGCTTGGCCAGGCGGTCGCCGGCCGCCAGTGCCCGTGACAAGGCAAGGACAGGCGGCTGGGAAGAATCGCCGCCTTCGATGGCCGCGGCGACGGTGGCCGGGAGGTCCCAGGCCGCGGCGATGCGCGCCGACAGCGGACGGGCTGCGGCCAGCAGCGAGGCCATGAAGGCCTCGTCATCCGGCAGCGCGCCGCCGGGCAGCACCTGGTCGGCCACCCGCAGCGCCACCACCAGGCCGACGTTGCGCATCAGGCCCGCCAGATACGCTTCGAAGGGATCGGCGCCGTGATAAGGCGCCAGCAGCGAGGCGGCCAGGGCGCATTTCTCGGACTGGCTCCACAGCGCCGGCGCGAGCTGGCGCGCGAGCTGGCCGGCCTGCGACCCGATCACAGGCCGGAAGGCGACCCGCGCGAGCAGCATGCGCAAGCCGTTCTGGCCGAGCAGCAGCAACGCGCCTTCGATATTGCGCACAGGCGTGGCGGGGCGGTACCAGGGGCTGTTGACTTCGCGGATGACTTCGGCGACCAGCACCGGGTCTTGCGCCACCTGGCGCGCCAGGCCGGCGGCCGTGCTGGCCTCGTCGCGCAGGCTGCGCAGGAGCTGTGGAATCACGGCCGGCACGCGCGGCACCAGTTCCGCCGCGGCGTCGGGGCGGGCTTGCAGGC
Source organism: Massilia sp. DD77 (assembly GCF_036961685.1). Taxonomy (NCBI): domain Bacteria; kingdom Pseudomonadati; phylum Pseudomonadota; class Betaproteobacteria; order Burkholderiales; family Oxalobacteraceae; genus Massilia; species Massilia sp. DD77. Next base: position 52,288 of record NZ_JBAMDH010000015.1, on the reverse strand, counting down.
GTCCGAGTTCGTCCAGTACCAGGGCGCCGCCGGGGAGGGCGGGCACGGCGCAGGGGCCAGCGAGCCAATGGAAGAAAGCCAGGTCGAGCGCCTCGCCGGAAACCGGGTCCGAGTCCGCTGAAGCCGGCGCGGCAGGAGCGGCGGAGGCCGGAACCCGCGGTTCAGGCGCGGGTGCGGTGCCGGGTGCGGTGCCGGACGCGCTGCCGAACAGGCGTGCGAGCCAGCTCTTCATCGTGCGGCGGGAATGGTCGGGGCGGATGGCATGGGGCCATTCTAACCCGGGCGCGAGCGTGGACCGTGCTGGATGGAACAAACCCGGCGCAAGAGTCGACTCCGGCGCCGGGCCTGGAAGGCCGGATGGGCCGGCCAGGAGAGGCAATGCGATGGACGCTCAGCGGCGGTTCGGATCGGTCGCTTGCGGATCGGTCGTGGTTGGCGGCGTGGTGGCCGGCGGCATCGTGGTGGTGCTGGACGCGCCGACAGGCGGTGGGGTGGTCGCGCCGGTGCCGGACGAGGTGCCGGTGCCCCAGGTCGAGCTGCTGCCGCTGGTGGAACCCGTCGCGCTCGGGGCGGTGCTGCTGCTCGTGGTCGCGCTGCTGCTGGTGCCGCTGGTGCTGTCCATGTTGTCGCCGGTGGAGCTGCAGGCCGCCAGGGCCAGGGCCATCAGGCCACCCAGCAGCACACCTTGGTATTGTTTCATCGTATTCTCCTTGGGTTGGGGTTGGTCCTCTCATCATGCGGAGCGCTGCAGGCGCATGAAATAGGATCGGAGCGAGATCGCATGTAGGAAGGAACTCACGTTCTCCCGGAATGATTGCCTACTCGAAGTTTTTGTTTCCGGCGCGCAGACCGGAAACGGCGACGGCCACCGTAGTGGCCGTCTTCGAAACCTTGCGGGACGTTCAGCGTCCGGTGCCGGTCGTGCTGCTGTTGGTGCTGGTCGCGCTGCTGCCGGTCGAATCGGTATTGTTGACCGTGCCCGCAGGGCCGGTCGCGCCGGTGGCATTCGTGCTCGACTCCACGGTCGACGAGCCGGTGGCCGAGGTGCTGCTCGAGCCGCTGGCGCTGCCGGAGTTGCCGGTGGTGGTGCAGGCGGCGAGCAGGATGGCGCTCAGGCCCACGGCGACTGCGCCCTGGATGCTGTGCTTCATGAATTCTCCTTGGGTGATGGATGGGTGCCGCCATCATGGGAGCGCGGCAGCGCACACGAAATAGGAGTAATCCAGCAACACGTGTAGGACCGGCCTCACATTCTGTTCAGCTTGCCATACCCTGGCGCTCGGCCAGCCAGGCCAGCAGGTCGCTGGACGCGAGCGGCCGGCTGTAGAAGTAGCCCTGGGCCTTGGTGCAGGAATGGGAGCGCACCACGCCGGCCTGCGAAGGCGTCTCGATGCCCTCGGCCACGGTCTGCATGCCCAGGCTTTGCGCCACCTTGACCGTCGCTTCGATCAGGACCTGGTGGTGGTGGCTGGTGTCGGCCTGGCTCACGAAGGAGCGGTCGATCTTGACCGTGTCCACGGGCAGCAGGTGCAGGCTCGAGAGCGAGGAATAGCCGGTGCCGAAATCGTCCAGGGCCAGCTTGATGCCGAGGGCCTTGAGTTCGTGCAGGCGCTGCTGGACGTCCTGGTCCTGGGCCGCCAGGCTTTCGGTGATTTCGAGCTGCAAGGCGGCGGCCGGCATGCCGGTGTCGTGCAGGATGCGCGCCACATGCGCGATCCAGCCCTGCTGGCTGAGCTGGGCGCGCGACAGGTTGACCGCGACCAGGCGCGGCGCCTGTTCGCCCAGGCGCGCGCGCCAGTCGAGGAAATCGCGGCAGGCGCGCTCCAGCACGAAGTCGCCCAGCGCGCCGATCAGCCCGCTCTCCTCGGCCACCCCGATGAACTCGAGGGGCGGCACGACGCCGCGCTGGGGGTGGCGCCAGCGCACCAGGGCTTCGACTCCGGCCGCGTGGTCGATGCCGCCGTCGGGCAGCATGCCGACCACCGGCTGGTAGACCACGAACAGCTGATCCTCGAGAAGAGCCTGGCGCAGCTCGCCCTCGATGCCGGCGCGGCGCGCGGCCCGCTCGCGCATGCCCTGCTCGAACAGGCACTGGCGGCCGCCGCCGGCGCGCTTGGCTTCGACCATCGCGATGCCGGCGTCGCGCAGCACTTCGTCGGGCGTGGCGGCGGCGCCGGCGCCCCAGGCCAGGCCCAGGCTGGCGCCGCAGACCACGTCGTGGCCGTCGATCAGGTAGGGCCGCGCGACGGCCTCGAGCAGGCGCGCCGCGACCCGCTCGGCGTCTTCGCGCGAACGCATGCCGTCCAGGACCACCACGAACTCGTCGCCGCCGATGCGCGCCGCCAGCTGGCCCCCGCGACCCAGCGGATCGAAGTGGTCGCTGGGCGGGCGCAGGGCGCCGCGGATGCGTTCGCCCATGTGCACCAGCAGTTCGTCGCCCAGCGCCTGGCCCAGGTTGTCGTTGACCTGGCGGAAGCGGTCCGCGTTCAGCAGGAGGACGGCAAAGCATGCGCCATCGGCTGGCCGGAGGGCCATCAGGCGCCCGACCTCCTCGCGCACCGCGTCGCGGTTGGGCATGCGCGTGAGCGCGTCGGTGCGGGCGGCGCTGCGCAGGCGCCGCGACAAGGTGTCCTTCTCGCGCTGCACTTCCAGGGTGGCGTCGGCGACCATGAACATCAGGCGCTCCGGGTCCAGCTTCATCAGGCTCAGGGAGAGCACCTGGACTGCATTCGGGGCCTTGCGCGCGCTCGGCAGCGGCAGGCGCAGGCCGTCCACGATCACGCCGGACGGTCCGGCCCAGGCCTCGACCCGGGCGCGCAGGTCCGGGACCAGCCCGTCCAGCACGGTGAACATGTTGTCCAGCGCTGCGGACGGCGCCACCGGCATCAGCAGGTTCGACGCCATGGGGTTGACCATCTCGACGGCGCCGTCGAGGGTGGTCTGGGCCAGCCCGACCGGCGCGCGGTACAGGAAGTGGATCAGCGCCTCGTAGTCGGCGCCGGAATGGGGCGTCTCGGCGGGCGCGTCGCAGCTCATTTCCCGGCTTGTCTCGCGGCTCATGCGATGTGGCGCTGGACCAGGACGTAGCGGTTGGCGCGGCCGGGCCCGGCCAGCAGCCGCAGCGCCACCTTGACCGGGCGCATGCGCAAGGTCAGGACGTAGTCGATGGTGGCGTCGAGTTCCGCGCCTTCGGCCTCGGCATCCTCGAAGCGTTGCGCCACCATGAAGTTGTTCATGCAAGGTGCGACGCTGGTAAACAGCGGCTGCCCGAGCACGCGCTCGGGCGAGAGCCCGGCGGCTTTCGACTCGAAGGCGTTGTAGAGATGGACATTGGTGTCGGCGTCGAAGCCGATCACGCCGAAGTCGAGCTGGTCGAGCTCCCCGGTGCTGCATCGATCCAGGTGGGCGGCCAGGTCGGGGGTGTCGAAGGTGAGCGGCGTGGCGGTCATGGAAAAACTCGCAGCCAGCTGGGCTGGCGGTTGATTGTGAGAAATAGATGTTGGCATGCGGGCAGCATCGGTGTCAAATGGACGTGCTCCGTCTGTGACATTTTTATCGCCTTGTGGCGCCTTGTGGCGCCTTGTGGCGCCTTGTTCCGCGCCGCCCTTGCGTCTCGTTCGCGGCCGCTACAGGTCGACCAGTACCTCGAATCCGCCATACACCATGCGCTTGCCGTCGAAAGGCATGGCCCCGGGCTGCATCATCTCGGCCATGCGCGGATCCTTCATGACCTTGTCGTTGACTTCGTCGCGGTGGGCGCGCGACGCGTAGACGATCCACGAGAACACGACCGTTTCGCCTTCCTCCAGGTTGACGGCTTGCGGGAAGGAAGTGAGCTTGCCCGGCTTGACGTCGTCGCCGATGCACTCGCGGAACTGCAGGGCGCCGTGTTCGCGCCAGACCTGGCCGGCCTTGGTGGCCATTGCACGGTAGGCCTCGATGTTGGATTTGGGTAGGGGAACGATGAAGCCGTCGACATAAGCCATGTGTGTCTCCTCGTGGTCAGCTGAAGATGGACCGTCCCTGTACAGACCAGCAGGCGGCCCGCAAAGTTTCCGGCGCTCGGACCGAGGCCGGAAACGTTTAGCTTACCTCAAAAAAGACGGTTGTTGACCGGCGCGGCCTGTGGCGGCGGCGCGGCCGGCGGGGCGGGCGGCGTGATCGGGGCGGGCGGGGCGGGCGGCGCATCCGGCGCATTGGGGGCCTGGCTGCCCTCCGGTTCGAGTTCCGGTTCCGGCGGCGCGGCCTGGTCGAGGTCGATGCCGCGCAGTTCGGGTGCATCGACGAATTCCGGATAAACCCAGTCCTCGCCGTCGCGCATCACGTCTTCCGGCGCCACCCGCTCTTCCTCGGGGCGCTTGGCCAGCGCCACCTTCATGTAGTCGATCCAGATCGGCAGCGCCAGGGTGGCGCCGAATTCCTTGCCGCCCAGCGAACGCGGCTCGTCGTAGCCCATCCAGGCCACCGCCACCACGTTGCCGCCATAGCCCGCGAACCAGCCGTCGAAGGCGTCGCTGGTGGTGCCGGTCTTGCCGGCGATGTCGCCGCGCCCCAGGCGCTGGGTGGCGGCGGCGCCGGTGCCGTAGCGGGTCACGTCGCGCAGCATGCTGTCCGAGACGAAGGCGTTGCGCGCCGTGATCACGCGCGCTTCCTCCTGCTTCGCCCTGGGCGGCCTGGCTTCGAAGATGACGGCGCCGTTACCGTCCTGGATCTTGGCAATCAGATAAGGCTTGACGCGGTAGCCGCCGTTGGCGAAGACGGCGTAGGCGCCGGCCATCTGGAGCGGGGTGACCGCGCCGGTACCCAGGGCCAGGGTCAGGTTCTTCGCGTGGCGCGCCGGATCGAAACCGAAGTGGCCCAGCCATTCGTGGCTGTAGTCGGTACCCAGGGCGCGCAAGAGGCGCACGGTGGGCACGTTCTTCGACTTCGCCAGCGAGGAGCGCATGGTGACGATGCCGTCGAACACGCCGTCGTCGTTCTGCGGCGTCCACGGCTCGCCGTCCTCGCCGCCCGGCAGCTCGAGCGGTTCGTCGAGGATGCGGGTGGCGGGCGAATAGCCTTTTTCGAGCGCCGCCGAATACACGAAGGGCTTGATGGCGGAACCCGGCTGGCGCCAGGCCTGGGTGACGTGGTTGAACTTTTGCAGATTGTAGTCGAAGCCGCCCACCAGCGCGTGGTAGGCGCCGGTGTCGGCGTCAATGGCGACGAAGGCCGCGGCCACCTGGGGCACCTGGGCGATCGACCAGTCGCCTTTTTCCAGCTTGCTGATACGGATGATGGCGCCCGGCGTGATCCGGTGCGCGGGCGGGGCCTTCTCGGACAGTCCGCGCGCGGCGAACTTCAGGCCGGCGTCCCTGATGACGATCTCTTCGCCTTCGAGCGTCTCGACACGGACTTCCTTGGGCGTCGCGGCGAGCACCAGCGCAGGCACCAGGCCGTCGCTGGACGGACGCTTCTGCAAGGCCTCGACGATGGCTTCCTCGCGTTCCTCGGGATCTTCCGGCAGTTCGATGCGCGCCTCGGGGCCGCGGTAGCCATGGCGCTGGTCGTAGGCGATCACGTTGCGGCGCACCGAATCGTAGGCGGCTTCCTGCTCGGCCGCCAGGATCGTGGTGGTGATCGTGATGCCGCGCGTGTAGGCTTCTTCCTTGAACTGCTCGTAGACCACCTGGCGCGCCAGTTCGGCCACGTAGTCGGCGTGGGTATCGTAGCGCTGGCCGGCGTCGCGCTTGATGCGCAGCGGCTCGGCCAGGGCCTGGCGGTACTGGCTGCCGGTGATTTCGCCCAGTTCCAGCAAGCGCTTGAGCACCGCGTGCTGGCGCTGCTCGGCGCGCTTGAAGTTGGCGACCGGGTTGTGGCGCGCCGGGTTCTGCGGCAGGCCGGCCAGCATCGCGATCTCGGCCAGCGAGAGCCCGTCCAGGGTCTTGCCGAAGTAGCTGCGCGCCGCGCTCGAGAAGCCGTAGGCGCGCTGGCCCAGGTAGATCTGGTTCATGTACAGCTCGAGGATCTGGTCCTTGGTGAGCGCGTCCTCGATCTTGTAGGCGAGGGCGATCTCGGTGAGCTTGCGCGAGATGACCTTCTCGCGCGACAGGAAGAAGTTGCGCGCCACCTGCATGGTGATGGTCGAGGCGCCCTGGCGGAATCCGCCGCCCAGGTTGGATTTCGCGGCGCCCGCGGCGCGGATCCAGTCGATGCCGCCGTGTTCGTAGAAACGCGTGTCCTCGATCGCCAGCAGGGCCTTCTTCATCAGCGGCGGGATCCTCGCGATCGGCACGAAGTCGCGGTGCTCGACCCCGAACTGCCCGATCAGCACATTGTCGGCGGTATAGATACGCAGCGGGATCTTGGGCCGGTAGTCGGTGACCGCGTCGATGGCGGGCACGTTCGGCATGATCGCCGTCATCAGGTAGGCGGCGGCCCCGCCGCCGGCGAGCAGCACGGCGCCGAGGGCGACGAGGAGGAAAATGCGCACGCGGCTGGCGGGCCGCGCGGCCGTCTTCTTGGTCTTGGTCACTGCGGATCTTTCGTGGTGGGGCCGGGCGAGGGCGCCTCTAGCCGCTTCGTTGCCGATTCGTGGGCGGATTATAATCCGCTTTCATTCCATATCGGCATGTGCGATATTCACGCTTTCAGGTTCTCCCTAGCAAGGTGAACCCCGTGTGCAACGAAGGAAGAACGCAGATGCCTTACGATCCGAACCCGGCCGGGTTCAAGCCCTACATTCCGGCCAACGCCCGCCTGCCCGAATTCACCGTCCGCGCCCTGATCATGGGCGTGGTGCTGGGCATGGTGTTCGGCGCCTCCTCCCTGTACCTGGTGCTGAAGGTCGGCCTCACGGTGTCGGCCTCGATTCCGGTCGCGGTCATCGCGATCACCCTGTTCGGCGTGGCGCGCAAGTTCGGCGCGCGCGAGTCGACCATCCTCGAGAACAGCATCACGCAGACCGCCGGTTCGGCCGGCGAATCGCTGGCCTTCGGCCTGGGCGTGACCATGCCGGCGATCCTGATCCTGGGCTTCGACCTGGAGATCTCGCGCGTGATGCTGGTGGGCGTGCTGGGCGGCCTGCTGGGCATCCTGATGATGATCCCGATGCGCCGCACCATGATCGTCGACAAGCACAATGAGCTGAAGTACCCGGAAGGGACGGCCTGCGCCGAGGTGCTGAAGGCGGCCGCCACCAATGTCTCGCGCGAAGCCGCGGGCGAGGCGCTGGAATCGGATTCCGACGCCGTGCGCGACGCCAAGCGGCGCGCCGCCATCATCTTCGGCGGCTTCGGCATCGGCCTGCTGTACAAGACCCTGAGCGTGTCGCTCAAGGGCTGGAAGGACACCGTCAACTTCGAGTTCGGCGCGCCGCTCAAGGGCGGCTCCGCCGGCGCCGAGGTCTCGCCCGAACTGCTGGGCGTGGGCTACATCATCGGCCCGCGCATCGCCTTCACCATGGCGGCGGGCGGGGTGCTGTCCTACCTGCTCCTGATCCCGATGATCAAGTTCTTCGGCGATCTGCTCACCGTGCCGCTGGCGCCGGGCACCACCCTGATCCGCGACATGTCGCCGGACGACATCCGAAACGCGTATGTGCTCTACATCGGCGCGGGCGCCGTGGCCGCGGCCGGCCTGATCTCGCTGGTGCGTTCGATGCCGATGATCTGGAAGAGCCTGTCCTCGGGCCTGGCCGGCATGAGCAACTCAGTGAAATCCAATCCTGCCGCCGGCGACACCTCGAGCCGCACCGACCGCGACATCCCGATGAAGTGGGTCGTGATCGGCTGCCTGGCCATCATCGCCATCATCACCGTCGCCACGCCCCTGCACATGAACCTGCTGGGCGCGCTGCTTATCCTGGTGTTCGGCTTCCTGTTCGCCACCGTGTCCTCGCGCCTGACGGGCGAAGTGGGCTCGTCCTCGAACCCGATCTCGGGCATGGCGGTGGCCACCTTGCTGTTTACCTGCCTGATCTTCCTGGTGATGGGCTGGACCGGCGGCCAGTACTACGTGACCGCGCTGTCGGTCGGCGCCATCGTCTGCATCGCCGCCAGCAACGCCGGCACCACCTCGCAAGACCTGAAGACCGGCTTCCTGGTCGGCTCGACGCCGCGCCTGCAGCAGTACGCGATCCTGTGCGGCGCCTTCGCCTCGGCCCTGATCCTCGGACCGATCCTGCTCAAGCTGAACGACGCCGGCACCGTCTACGTGCCGGCGGCCCAGGTCGCGCCGGGCCTGACGGTCGACGCCTCGAAGCTGACCCAGACCGCCCAGCTGCAGGGTCCGCAGGCCGAGAGCGACAAGAACACCTATAAGGTCTGGCAAAAGACCGACACGGTGGGCGGCCCGGCGGGCAAATACCTGGTGGCCGACGACGGCAAGCCGGTCTACCTGGTCGACCCGGGCATCAACGGCACCCACAAGACCCGCCCGGACGGCACCGAGGTCAAGAAATACGACGCGCCCAAGGCGGTGCTGATGTCCTACATCATCAAGGGCATCCTGGACCAGGAACTGCCCTGGACCCTGGTGCTGTTCGGCGTGATGATCTCGGTGGTGCTGGAGATGGCGGGTATCGCCTCGCTGGCCTTCACCGTGGGCGTCTACCTGCCGCTGGTATCGACCCTGCCGATCGCCGTCGGCGGCCTGCTGCGCTGGATCGTCGACCGCCGCAACAATGGCTTGCCGCAGTACGAGAAGCTGACGCCGGAGCAGTGCCAGGCGGCGGGCGACCGCAGCGCCGGAACCCTGCTGGCCTCGGGCTACATCGCCGGCGGCGCGCTGGCGGGCATCATCATCGCGATCACCGCGGGCGTGCTGACCAGCTTCGACGGCGACATGACGAAGTGGGCGGAAGCGTCGAATCCCTTCTTCGCGGGGCCGGATGCGCACGTGCTCACCTTGATACCATATGCGGCGATCATCCTGCTGCTGTGGTGGGTGGCGCGGGAGAAGCCTGAGAAGAACTAAGTTGTAGAAAAGCCGGCGATTGCCGGCTTTTTTTGCCTTGGTGGCTTGCTGGGGAACTTGGTTCCCGCCTTATCGGGGATGACGTATCAAGGTAGCGGACTGACGGAATCGATCGCGGCCTGCTTGTCTCGAACGTCATCCCCGCGCAGGCGGGGACCCAAGTTTGCGTCCGGGATCCTACACGTACGCCAGATCGTGCTGCCGAATCACCACATCGATCCAGTCGTTCGTATGCCCGAACCGGTAGCCAAGCGATTTGGCCCGGGCGGTATCGAGCACCAGCGCCGACGGAAAATCGAAGGGCGACAGCACCCCGGGCGCCGCGACCTGCGCAGCCTGGCGCGGGAAGGCGTCCTCGTCGAGCGCCTTCGCCACGCGGGCATGCAGGGCGAATGCCGACAGCGGACCATCGGCGGCCGCGTTGACCGGGCCGGTGAAGGACTGCTCGCCCGCCCACATCAGGAAGTTGGCCGCTTCCTTGGCCTGCATGAAGGAGACCTCGGCCTGGACGTTCGAGTAAGGCAGCGCGGCGCGCAGGCGCACCAGGTCGACGTAGTGGGCCAGGCGGCCGGTGAAGTCGTCAGGTCCGCCCAGCACGTGGGCCAGGCGCACGGTGACGGTCGGCAGGCTGCCGTCGCGGTAGAGATAGGCCTCGGCCTGGATCTTGCCACATACATAACTCTCGACCGCGCGCGCCGGATCGTGCCATGGGTAGCCGACGTCGATCGGCTGGGCGTGCACGTTCAGGTCGCGCTCGGCGAAGGGGCGGCCGGGCGGCGCCAGTTCGCGGTAGATGTCGATGGTCGAGGCCATGACGTAGCGTCCAACGCGGCCGCCGAAGACGCGCACCGAGATCGCCGCGTCGAGCGGCGAATAGCACATCTGGTCGTAGACGATGTCGAAGCGCGCATTGCCGAAGGCGGCGCGCATGGCGGATTCGTTGCGGCGGTCGACGCGCACGCGGGTGATGCGCTCGCCGAAAGGGTCGGGCGCATAGCCCCGTGTCGCGATTGTCACACGGTGGCCGGCCAATAACAGGCGTTGCACCAGCAGTTTGCCGAAAAAGCGGGTGCCACCGATCACCAAAATATTCTTGGTCATGACTTTTCCTTGTGTGTTCGGCTATATTGTATTTTCTGGAGCTTCCTTCCTTCAACCTAGAAAAAGTACAGGTATTGAATAAGAAATTTTTATGCATGGGGCAGCCATGAAGCCTTTACGCAGCCTTTCGGGGCTGATCGACTTCGAGTGCGCTGCCCGCTGGGGCAGCTTCAAGCTGGCCGCGCGCGAACTGCACAAGACCCCGGCGGCGGTCAGCCTGCAGGTCAAGCAGCTCGAGGAAAACATCGGTTTTCCGCTGTTCGTGCGCCATCCGCGCCACATCGCCCTGACCGAAAAGGGCCAGGAGCTGGCGGTCGCCACCGGACGCATGCTGGGCGACCTGCGGGCCAAGGTGGCGGCGCTGCAGCGCGGCGACGAGGAGTCGGTGCTGCGCATCTCGACCACGCACTCGTTCGCGATCAAGTGGCTGGTGCCGCGCATGCACCGCTTCACCAAGCTGTATCCGGAGCTGGACATCCGCATCGACTCGAACGACGCGCCGGTCGATCTGCAGGCCGACAGCACCGACGTCGCGGTCCGCTACGGCCCGGTGCGCGAAGGCGATCCGGCGACCCTGTTCCGCGAACGCCTGGTGCCCGTCTACAGCCCGGAGCTGCTGGCGCCGGGGCAGGCCGATCTCACCCTGGCCGACCTGCCGCACTGCCGCCTGCTGGTGGAAACCTCGCCCGAGGCCTGGCTGCAGCTGCTCAACGAGAACAAGGCGCTCAAGGGCAAGTACGATTTCTCGCGCGGCTACAGCCACTGGGGCGTGCTGGTGCAGGCGGCCGTGGCGGGGCAAGGGGTGGCGCTGGTCCCCTACGGGATCGCGTTCCAGGACATCGCGTCCGGGGCGCTCAGGCAGATTCCCTGCCGCAGCGCGCCCTTCGGGAACGGCTACAAGTTCCTGGTCAATCCGCACAAGGAGCATATGCTCAAGGTGCGGCGTTTCAGGGAGTGGATGGTGGGGGAGATGGCGGAGATGCGGGCGTCGCTGGAGAAGGTGTGAGTTTCGGGCTGGGCCGGAAGTCGTAGGCGCCAGTGGCGCGTACGACGTGCTGAATGAGCGTGTGCTTTCAAAGCTGATCCATGCGCCGTCATCCCGGCGAAGGCCGGGACCCAAGTTCGCACCGCACCCACCAACAAAAACGGCAGCCACGCAGGCTGCCGTTTTCATGAGAAGCAAAACCCGCTTACTTCACGCCATGCATCAGTTTCTGGATCAGCGGTGCGATCAGGAACAGCAGCACGCCGCCGCCCAGCAGGATCCAGAAGCCCGAGGTGTAGCCGTCCAGCGCCGAGGCCACCGACATGCCGCTTTCGCCGGACACGTGCGAGGCGAAGATGCCCGACAGGTTGTTGCCGATACCGGTCGACAGGAACCAGCCACCCATGCCCAGGCCGACCAGGCGGGTCGGGGCCAGCTTGGTGACCATCGACAGGCCGATCGGAGACAGGCACAGCTCACCGATCGACTGGATCGTGTACACCGCCAGCAGGGTCCAGGCCGGGATCTGGCCGACCGGGTCCAGCAGCTGCGACAGCGCGTACATCAGCAGGCCGAAGGCCAGGCCGTTGATGATGATGCCCAGGCCGAATTTGCGCGGGATCGACGGGTTGACGTTGCGCTTGCCCATCGCGACCCAGATGGTGGCGATCACCGGCGCAAGCAGGATGATTGCGACCGAGTTCACCGACTGGAAGTAGGCGACCGGCATCTCCCAGCCGCCGATGTTACGGTTGACGATCTGATCGGCCAGGAAGGTGAAGGAACTGCCGGCCTGCTCGAAGAAGCACCAGAACAGGATGTTGAAGAAGAAGATGATCATCATGGCGATGGTCTTGTCGCGCGACACCTTGCCCTCGCGGACGCCTTCGACGATCAGCATCAGGGCCAGGATCACGAACATGATCGACAGGACGATCTGCAGGTTGGCGGCACCGGCGCGCAGCAGCAGGTACACGACCGGAATCACGACCAGCGAGCCGACGATCACGCCGAGCAGGCGCTTCGGGCTGGCCAGTTCGCCGACCGGCGCACCGATGCCCTTGAGCTGCTTGCGGCCGATGTAGAACCACACCAGTGCCAGCAGCATGCCGATGCCGGCGGCGAAGAACACGGCCTTGTAGGCAGGGACAGCGCCATCGCTGAGGCGCTCGGCGAGTTCGCCGGTCACGATCGGTGCGAAGAAGGCGCCGGCGTTGATGCCCATGTAGAAGATGGTGAAGCCGGAATCGCGGCGGGTGTCGTCGATCGAATACAGCTGTCCGACCATGGCCGAGATGTTCGGCTTGAACATGCCGTTGCCGACGATGATGGTGGCCAGGCCGAGCTTGAAGATCTCCGGATCGGGGAGGGTGATCATGAACAGGCCGGCCGCCATGAAGATCGCGCCGACGATGATCGAGCGCTGGTAGCCGATGACGCGGTCGGCCACGTAGCCGCCGAGGACGGCGCCGGCGTAGACCAGCGCGAGGTAGGAACCGTAGGTCAGGTTGGCGTCGGCCTGGCCGACCGCGTCGCCGCCGTAGAACTGGGCGACGATGTAGAGCACCAGGGCCCAACGGATGCCGTAGAAAGCGAAGCGCTCCCAGAATTCAGTCATGAACAGCATCCACAGCGGAGCTGGATGGCCCATGATCTGTTTGAATTCTGGGATCGGTCCCTTGGCAGGTGAAGTAGCAGCACCGCTCATGCGGTTCCTCCCGAAATAATGTTTTGTCTCGATGGATAGGTATATGGACGATCGGCGTGCCGAGAATTCCAATAGGCACGCATTCTAGTGCATATTTGTTAGCGCAAGCGAATTTTTTCCAGCTGTGTTAATACGCGCGCACGCAGGCGCACGGACCCGGCGCGCAGGGCAGACAAAATGTTGCACTTTGGCGTATATTGCCTCTCAGGCCTGTCTTCATCGGCTCGTTTGACAGTAGAGAAAAGGAAAACAACACCATGACCCATGATGTAGTCGATACGCTGATTTCCCCGGAAGGCCGCCTGGAAGTGCTGTCCAAGGCGGAGGTGGCCAAGCTGCTCGACACCAGCAAGGCCGGCCTGTATGACATTTTTCGCAAGTGCGCGCTGGCTGTCCTGAACAGCGGCAGCGACATCGATGACGGCAAGGAGCTGATGGAGCGCTACGCCAGCTTCGACATCAGCATCCTGCAGCGCGAGCGCGGCATCAAGCTCGACATCCGCGGCGCCCCGGCGCACGCCTTCGTCGACGGCAAGATGATCAAGGGTATCCACGAGCACCTGTTCGCCGTGCTGCGCGATATCGTGTACGTCCACTTCGACGTCACCGACAATCCCAAATTCGACATGAGCCGCACCGACGGGATCACCGACGCGGTCTTCCACATCCTGCGCAACGCCAACGTGCTGCAGCCGCAGCGCAATCCCAACCTGGTGGTGTGCTGGGGCGGCCACTCGATCAGCCGCGTGGAGTACAACTACACCAAGGAAGTCGGCTACGCGCTGGGCCTGCGCGAGCTCGACATCTGTACCGGCTGCGGTCCGGGCGCCATGAAGGGCCCGATGAAGGGCGCCACCATCGGCCACGCCAAGCAGCGCCTGGGCGGCGGCCGTTACCTCGGCATCTCCGAGCCGGGCATCATCGCGGCCGAGTCGCCGAACCCGATCGTGAACGACCTGGTCATCATGCCGGACATCGAGAAGCGCCTGGAAGCGTTTGTCCGCACCGGCCACGGCATCGTGGTGTTCCCGGGCGGCGCCGGCACGGCGGAAGAGATCCTGTACATCCTCGGCATCCTGCTCCATCCGGACAACGCCGAGATCCCTTTCCCCCTGTTCTTCACCGGCCCCGCCTCGGCGCGCGAGTACTTCGCGCAGATCGATCACTTCATCGGCCTGACCCTGGGCGAGGCCGCCCAGCGCCGCTACAAGATCATCATCGACGACCCCGAGGCCCTGGCGCGCGAGATGCACGCCGGGATCAAGGAGGTGCGCGAGTACCGCAAGGCGCACAGCGACGCCTACTACTTCAACTGGCGCCTCAAGATCGACCAGGAATTCCAGCGCCCGTTCCGCCCGACCCACGAGAACATGCGCAACCTGAAGCTGCACCGCGCGCAGGAGTCGCACATGCTGGCGGCGAATTTGCGCCGGGCCTTCTCGGGCGTGGTAGCGGGGAATGTGAAGGAAGAGGGGATCCGCGCGATCGAGCAGTACGGGAAGTACGAGATCCAGGGCGAGAGCGCGATCATGGGGCCGATGGATGCGCTGCTGGCGTCGTTCGTGGAGCAGAGCAGGATGAAGTTGCCGGGGAAGGCGTATACGCCTTGCTATACGATCGTGCAGTAAGTCCGCTCGCACCGTTTACTGTAGAGCCGTCATACGCGCCACTGGCGCCTTCGCCGGAAGTCGTAGGCGCCAGTGGCGCGTATGACGGTCTTGAGGTTACGGGGCATGGTGCGGTTATAGGCTGTTGACTCAAACAAAAAGACGGCCGTGCAATGCACGGCCGCCTTTTTCACTTAGCGCCTTGGCGCTTTAGTCTTCCTTGCGCAAATGCGGGAACAGCAGCACATCCCGGATATTCGGCGAATCCGTAATCAGCATCATCAAGCGGTCGATGCCGATGCCGCAGCCACCCGCCGGCGGCATGCCGTATTCCAGTGCGCGGATGTAGTCGGCGTCGTAGAACATCGCTTCGTCGTCGCCCGCGTCCTTGGCAGCCACTTGCGACAGGAAGCGCGCCGCCTGGTCTTCAGGGTCGTTCAGCTCCGAGAAGCCGTTGGCGATCTCGCGGCCCACCATGAACAGCTCGAAGCGCTCGGTGATGCCTTCGCGGGTGTCCGAGGCGCGCGCCAGGGGCGACACTTCGACCGGGTAGTCGATGATGAAGGTCGGTTCCCACAGCAGGGCCTCGGCGGTTTCCTCGAACAGCGCCAGCTGCAGCGCACCCAGACCCGCGGTGGCGAAAGGCTTGACGCCGAACTTCAGTAGTTCCTGCTTGAGGAAGTCCATCGAGTTCAGCTGCTCGGGGGTGTAGCCGGGCGCGTACTTGTCGATCGCCTCGACGATGGTCAGGCGCTGGAAAGGCTTGGACAAATCCAGCTCGCGGCCGCCATAGCTCAGGACAGCGCTGCCGTGGGCGTCGATCGCGGCCTGGCGGATCACTTCTTCGGTGAAGTTCATGATCCACTTGTAGTCGGTGTAGGCCGCATAGAATTCCATCATCGTGAATTCCGGGTTGTGGCGAACCGAAACGCCTTCGTTGCGGAAGTTGCGGTTGACTTCGAACACGCGGTCGAAGCCGCCCACCACCAGGCGCTTCAGGTAGAGCTCTGGCGCGATGCGCAGGTACATTTCCATGTCCAGCGCGTTGTGGTGGGTGACGAAAGGCTTGGCCGCGGCGCCGCCCGGAATCGGGTGCAGCATCGGGGTCTCGACTTCCATGAAGCCGTTCTTTTCCATGAAGCGGCGCATCGACGACATGGCGGCGGTACGGGCCTTGAAGGTGCGGCGCGTCTCTTCGTTCATGATCAGGTCGACGTAGCGCTGGCGGTACTTGGTCTCCTGGTCCGCCAGGCCGTGGAACTTGTCCGGCAGCGGACGCAGGGCCTTGGCGATCAGGCGCAACTGCGTGACCTTCACAGTCAGTTCGTCGGTCTTGGTCTTGAACAGGGTGCCTTCCACGCCCAGGATGTCGCCCAGGTCATAGGTGCGCAGGGCTTCCATGGCTTCCTCGCCGGCGCTGTCGAGCGTGACGTAGATCTGGATGCGGCCGCTGGCGGCCGGGCCCGAGCTGTCCTGTAGGGTCGCGAAGGCGGCCTTCTTGCCGGCCTCGCGGCGCAGCATCATGCGGCCGGCCAGCACCACGGCGACCGGCTCTGCCTCGAGTTCCTCGCGGGTCTTGCCGGTGTAGCTTTCCACCAGGTCGGCAGCCTTGTGCTGGGGGACGAAGTCGTTCGGGAAGGGATTGCCCTGCTGGCGCAGCGCAGCCAGCTTGGCGCGGCGCTCGGCCATGATCTTGTTCTCGTCAAGGGCCGGGACTGGCGCCTGTTCTTGGTTTTCCGTAGTCATGATGGATGCGATTCTTGTTAAGTTGTTCAGGCGAACAGGCTGTCAACGTCCAGCTCGGAGAAGTCGTTGACGATGGCCACGATATTGTCGAATTCTTCGAAGCTTGCTGCGGGCAGGGTGGTCGTCAGGACCACCGCGCGCATGCCGGCGCGGCGCGCGGCTTCCACGCCCAGCGGCGCGTCCTCGAACACGATGCAGTGCTCGGGCGCCACGCCGCAGCGCCGGGCCGCTTCCAGGAACACGTCCGGATGCGGCTTGCCGCGCGCGACATCGGCGGCGCCGACGATCGCGTCGAAATGGCGGCGCAGGTCCAGGCCGTCGAGGGTGAACTCGATATTGGCCGGCGGCGCGGCGGTGGCCACCGCCAGCCGGGTGCCGCCGGCCTTGGCGCCGGCGACCAGCTCTTCGAAGCCGCGCACTGCGCGCAGGTGCGGCGCGTACAGTTCGCGGTAGACGCCTTCCTTCTCGTGGATCAGGGTGGCCACTTCGTCGTCGGCCAGTTCCGCCTCGAGGTGCGAGCGGATGATCTCCTGGCCCTGGCGGCCGGCCGTGGTGCGGAAGAACTCGTCCGCGTCGACGGCCTTGCCGCGGCGCTCGAAGAAGGTGATCCACGAGCGCGTGTGGAAGGCCATGTTGTCGACGATGGTGCCGTCCATGTCGAACACGAAGGCGCGTGCTGCGGGCCTCATCTCAGATGCCTTGCTTGAGCGAGGCCGAGATGAAGTCGTCCAGGTCGCCATCCAGCACGTTCTTGGTGTTGCCGGTCTCGAAGCCCGTGCGCAAGTCCTTGATGCGCGACTGGTCGAGCACGTAGGAACGGATCTGGTGGCCCCAGCCGACGTCGGTCTTGGAGTCTTCCAGTTTCTGCTGCTCGCTCATGCGCTTGCGCAGTTCCAGTTCGTACAGCTTGGCGCGCAGCATGTCCCAGGCTTCGGCCTTGTTGCGGTGCTGCGAGCGGTCGTTCTGGCACTGGACCACGATGCCCGAGGGGCCGTGGGTCAGGCGCACCGCGGAGTCGGTCTTGTTGATGTGCTGGCCGCCCGCGCCGGATGCGCGGTAGGTGTCGATGCGCACATCGGCCGGGTTGATCTCGATCTCGATCGACTCGTCGACTTCCGGATACACGAACAGCGAGGTGAACGAAGTGTGGCGTCCGTTGGCCGAGTCGAACGGCGACTTGCGCACCAGGCGGTGCACGCCGGTCTCGGTGCGCAGGTGGCCGTAGGCGTACTCGCCGTCGACCTTGATGGTGGCGGTCTTGATGCCCGCGACCTCGCCCTCGGATTGTTCGAGGATCTCGGCCTTGAAGCCCTTGCGTTCGGCATAGCGCAGGTATTGGCGCAGCAGCATCGAGGCCCAGTCCTGGGCTTCGGTGCCGCCGGCGCCGGCCTGGATGTCGATGAAGCAGTTGGCGTGGTCCATCGGGTTGCTGAACATCCGGCGGAATTCCATGCCTTCGATGATCTTCTGGATGGCTTCGACGTCGCCGGCGACCGCTTCCAGCGTGTCCTCGTCGCCTTCCTCGCGCGCCATCTCGAACAGGTCGGATGCGTCGGCCAGGTCGGCCTTGGCTTTTTCGAGCGTCAGGACGACGCCTTCGAGCGCCTTCTTTTCCTTGCCCATCTCCTGGGCGCGTTTCTGGTCGTTCCAGATGGCCGGGTCTTCCAGCTCCTGGTTGACCTGTTCTAGTTTCTCCGACTTCTTATCGAAGTCAAAGATACCTCCGAAGTTCGGCCTCGCGACCCGTCAGGTCGTTCAGCAGGGCGGAAATGGCGTTGATGCGTTCAGCTTCCATGATCTCGGCAGTCTCGTTAGTTGGGTTAAATCGAACCCTAGATTATACCCCATCGCCGGGGGGCGCCATGCACGGGGCGCTTGCCGGGGCATATGCGCTGCCGTATGATCGTTCGGTTCATTTTGGTGGAATGCCCATGGCCCTCTCTTTGCGTTATCAGATTTGCATCGCGCTCGCTCCGGCGCTCCTCAGTTTTCAAGCTTCGGCAGCCAAGCCGCCCGCCGGCGCCACCGCCATGCTCGCGGTGCTGGAAACCACCGACCTGCATTCCAATGTGGTGGGCTACGACTACTACAAGCTGATGGCCGAGCCCTCGTTCGGCCTGGACCGGACCGCTGCCCTGATCGCGCAGGCGCGCAAGGAGTTCCCGAACACGCTCCTGCTCGACAACGGCGACACGATCCAGGGCAATGCGCTGGCCGACTACCAGGCCCAGGTCAAGCCGCTGCGCTGCGACCAGACCCTCGGCATCTACAAGGTGATGAACAAGCTTGGCTTCGAGGGCGCGGGCATCGGCAACCACGAATTCAACTACGGCCTGGCCTACCTGGGGCAGGTGACCGGCAGCCGCTTCGACGTGAAGGGCGTCAAGCCGGCCAAGAAGTGCGCCGGCCCGGGCTTCCCGATGGTGCTGGCCAACGTCTACAGCGGCAGGACGAAGAAGCCGCTGTTCGCGCCATATCACATCATCGACAAGAAGATCAGCGGTGTCGACGCGGATGGCAAGCCGGTGAGCGCGAGCGTCAAGGTCGGCATCATCGGCTTCGCGCCGCCGACCATCATGTCCTGGGACAAGCGCTGGCTCGAAGGCCGGGTCTACACCGAGGGCGTGCGCGAGGCCGCGGAGAAGTACATCCCCGAGATGCAGGCCAAAGGTGCGGAGCTGATCGTGGCGATCTCGCACGGCGGCCTGGATGCCGGCCGCTATTCGCCAAGCATGGAGAACGCCAACTACTACCTGGCCCAGGTGCCGGGCGTGGACGCCATGCTGCTGGGGCATTCGCACCAGCTGTTCCCGAACGCCGACAGCACGGTGGCCCAGTTCAACCTGCCGGGCGTGGACAAGGCGCGCGGCTTCGTGCACGGCGTGCCGACCGTGATGGCCAACCTGTGGGGCAAGCACCTGGGCGTGATCGGCCTGCACCTGAAGCACGACGGCAAGCGCTGGATGGTCGAAAAGGACAAGACCTTCGTCCAGGCGCGCGCCGCGCAGACCGGGGCCAAGTCCTTCGTCGAGGCCGATCCGGAGGTGATGGCGCTGGTGAAGGAAGAGCACGAGGCGACCATCGGGTATGTCAAGACTCCGGTTGGCAGCACGGGTTTCCGCATGTCGACCTATTTCGCCGACGTCGGCGACAGTTCGGCGATTCAGGTCGTGAACCAGGCGCAGAGCGCCTACGTGGCGAAGTACGTGGCGGCCAACCTGCCGCACTACGCCAGGCTCCCGGTGCTGTCGGTATCGGCACCCTTCAAGAGCGGTGTGGCCGGGCCGTCCGACTACACGGACGTGAAGGCCGGCGCCCTGGCCCTGAACAACGCGGCCGATCTCTACCTGTACCCGAACGCGCTGTATGCCGTGAAGGTGAACGGCGCCCAGCTCATGGCCTGGCTGGAAAAGGCCGCGCAGCGCTTCAACACCATCGATCCCGGCAAGAGCGAAGCGCAGGAGCTGGTGAACCTGGCGGTGCCGAGCTATAACTTCGACACCATGACCCACCCGGACGTCGCCTACGAGATCGACGTGACGCGCGCGCCGGGCGAGCGGATCCGCAACCTGCGCTGGCGCGGCAAGCCGGTCGAGGCCGGGCAGGAATTCCTGGTGGCGACCAACAACTACCGCGCCAGCGGCGGCGGCAATTTCCCGGGCCTGGACGGCAGCAAGACCGTGATCGCCTCGCCGGACAACAACCGCGACGTCCTGATCGCCTACGTCAAGGAGACGAAGCAGCTGACCCGCGCGGCCCATGGCGCCGCGCGCAGCTGGCGTTTCGCGCCGGTGAAGACGGCCGGGCCGGTGGTCTTCCATTCGGCGCCCGGCATGATCGAACTGGCGCACGAGGCCGGGCTGCATAATGTCAGCCAGGTGCTGCCTGACGATGGGCGCGGCAAGGGCACGGCGCTGTACGTGATCGATTTGTCGAAATGAGGGCTGTGTTCGTGACGATGCTGGCGGCGCTGCTGCTGGCGCTGCCGGCTGCGGCCCAGCATGGCGACGAGGGCGACGCCGCGCTGAGGCGCGGGCTGGCCTATCGCGGCAATGGCGATGCGGCGCTGGCGGCGCACTGGCTCGGCGTGGCGGCCACGCGCGGGGTGCCGGAGGCGATGTTCATCCTGGCGAACATGCTGCTCGAGGGCGAGGGCGTGGCGCGCGACGAGCCCGAGGCGCGGCGTCTGCTGGAGGAGGCGGCGCAGATGGATTATGCGGAGGCGTGGCAGCAGCTGGCGCTGATGGAAAAGGATCCGGTGAAGGCGGCGCAGTTGATGCGGCGGGCGGCGCATGCGCTCACGCATCGGGGGGAGGGGAAGCACTAGGGGGTGGCGATGAACTTGGGTCCCGGCCTTCGCCGGGACGACGGTTTCAGAGTTAATGGCAAGTTCAAGCACGTCATCCCGGCGAAGGCCGGGATCCAAGTTCCCTACCGCAGTCGGACACTCAGTGCAGCTGCCTCTTCTCCAGCTGCACCAGCACAAACGGACTCACCACCGACGCCCACAAGGTCGCATCCGCCGCCAGCCAGCTCGCCGCCTGCTGGTCGTTCACCTTGGCGATCTGTCCCGATTGCATCCAGCGCGCGATGCTTTCCCTGTCGTCGTGCGCGATGCGCAGCGCGACCTCGATCAGGTCCAGCTCCTGGCTCACGTACACCACCGAGCCGCTGGCGAAGTGCCGTTCCAGTTCGCTCCACTTGACGCGGCCGGTCTCGCGGTTGATCTTGTCGTGCAGTTCGGTGTCTTTGTCGGGATTGGTCTTCATCATGCTCAGCTCAAAATCTCCACCGCGGGCTGCGGCGTACCCCGCCATGTTAACCGATAGGTCTGGGCCTTGCGCACATTCCCCACCAGCGCGGGGCGGAAGCAGGCCAGGCAGGTGCCGCCTTCGTGCCGTACGCTGGGGTAGAGCACGCCCATCGAACCGGCGTCCAGCAGCTCGGCCGCCAGGGCCTGCGAGGCCACGTAGCTTTGCGGATCGAGGCAGTCGCGGTAGGCGTCGATGCCGCGCAGGTCGTGGAAGGGCGCGCTGAAGTCGGCCAGCAGGCATTGGTAGCTGACGCTGTCGTCGAAGCGGTTGATCTCGTGGTACTCGACCGTCTTGTGGAAGATGACTTCGGCCAGCGAGGTTTCGAGCGCGAAGCCGCAGTACCAGGCGCCGCGCTCGCCGTCGTTGAAGCGGCTGCCTTCCGGACGGGCGTAGGTATAGGCCGCGTTGATGATGCGGAAGTTCGGCACGCCGAACACCAGCTCGTCCATGCCGATGCCCGGCAGCAGCCCGGATTCGCCGCGCAGGCGCTCGTTGGTGGCGTTGTCGAGGTCGAACAGGTCGCGCAGCACGTCGTCGTCCTCGGCCAGCGGGGCCAGTACGGAATCTTCCAGGTCGGCGAAGCGGGAGGGAATCAGGCGGCAGGTATCGAACTGGCGCAGCGGGGTGAGTTTGGGAATCAGCCTCAAATCACAGGCCTCCACGGCGCGCGTCCAGCAGCCTGCGTACCGTTTGCATCGCGATCAGCCCGCCGCCGAGCATGTAGGCGAGCGGGGTGCGTCCGGCAAAGACCGGATTGGTGTTGGGGAGGTGGATCCATTCGTCGGCCAGCTTGTCGCCGTAGAGGATGTGCAGGGCCTTGTAGATCCCCAGCAGGTAGGAAATGCGGGTGATGCGGTCGACTTCGAGCACCCGGTCCGGGTTCTTCTTCCAGTCGTAGTACGAGGAAGAGGACAGTCCGCCGAGCAGCTCGCGGGCATCGTCCTCGCGCAGCTGCCAGGCCCCGGCCAGTTTGAAGAAGCCTTTCAGCGCCGAGCACGACAAGCGTTCGCGCTCGGCCTTCGAATTCAGGTCGACCAGCACGGCCGGCTCGAATCGGCTCTTGGGGTAAGAATAGGCTAGGCTCATGGTTCCTCCGGTTATGGAGTCGTTATACTCCGTTTTTGGAGTATTTGCAACCCACGGTTGTCAAGTGCGAGCGACCGTGACAGAATCCTAAACTTGCCAAATCGAAAAGGATTTGTCCATGCGTCTACGTACGATTTCCCTGCTGGCCGCCTGCCTCATGCTGGCGGCCACGGCCAGCAGCGCAAGGGTGTCCCAGGAGGACCTCAAGAAACAGGTGGCGGACAGCGAACGCGCTTTCGCCGCGACCATGAAGGCACGCGACTTCGACGGTTTCACCCGCTTCGTGGCGGACGAGGCCATTTTCATGTCCGGCGAGGGCGCGCTGCGCGGCAAGCAGGCGGTGGCCCAGGGCTGGCGCAAGTACTACGACAAGCCGGAGGCGCCGTTCTCCTGGGAGCCGGACGAGGTCGAGGTGGTGGCGTCGGGGACGCTGGCGTACAGCGGCGGGCCGATCTACGACAGCAGCGGCAAGAAGATCGGGCGCTTCAATTCGATCTGGCGGCTGGAAGCGCCGGGGAAGTGGAAGGTCGTGTTCGACCGGGGGTCGGATTTTTGCGAGTGCAAGAAGTAGGCGCCTGATTTAGCCCGCTCCTTCGAACGTCGTCCCCGCGAAGGCGGGGACCCAAGTTTCACGCACACCGTTAAGGTCTAACGTAGTTGGTTTGCAAGCAAACCTGGGTCCCCGCCTGCGCGGGGATGACGGGATAGCGCCAACTATTTTTCGAGGCGATACCGCTGCTCCCGATACAACAGCGACGGCAGCATCACGTGCGCCATCGCCTGTTCCACCTGCGCCGGCGTCGGCGTCCCCGCATTGAAATCCACCTTCCCGCTGGCCGCATCGTACCTGGCCAGCAGCGGCGCCTGGCCCGGCCGCAGGATGGTCGCCGACGCATCGTCCAGCCACGCAAAATAATCGTTGAACTGGATCAGCGCCCGCCCCGGCGTCGTGTCGTCGCGCGCGAAGTCGCGGCCGATCATCGGGTGCTCGCTCGATACCCCCAGCAAGGACAGCAGGGTCGGCCCCAGGTCCACCTGGCTGGCGATGGTCGCGATGCGCCTGGGCTGGATGTCCGCTCCCAGGATCAGTCCCGGAATGTGGAATTTCTTGATCGGCACCAGGCTGTCGCCATAGACCCGGTTGTCGTGGTCGGCCACGATCAGGAATACCGTTTCCTTCCAGTAGTCCTGCCGCTTGGCCTCGCGGATGAATTTGCCGAGCGCGAAATCGGCATACTTGACCGCGTTGTTGACGGTCTGCTTGGGCGCCTCATGCAGGGCGATCTTCCCGTCCGGGAATTCAAAGGGTTCGTGATTCGACGAACTGAAAATCAGGCTGAAGAAAGGCTTGCCCTGGTCGTGCAGGTGCTTCAGCCTCTCGAGCGACTTGTCGAACAAGTCCTCGTCCGAGGCGCCCCAGCTGCCCACGAAGCGCGCTTGCATGTCGGCCTGGTCGACCACGTTCTGGAAGCCGTTGCCGGTGAAGAAGCTGCGCATGTTGTCGAAGTGCGCTTCGCCGCCGTAGACGAATTCGGTGTGGTAGCCCTGCTTGCCCAGGCCTGCCGCCAGGGTGTAGAAATTCTGCTGGGCCAGCGACAGCTTGACCACGCTGCGCGCCGGGGTCGGGGCGAAGCCGGCCACCACGGCCTCGATGCCGCGCACCGAGCGGGTGCCGGTGGCGTACAGCTGTTCGAACCACCAGCCTTCGCCCTTGAGCCGTTCCAGCTCCGGCGTGACGGGCAGGCCGCCCAGCGACTGCACGAAGGTCGCGCCCAGGCTTTCTTCCAGCACGATCACCAGGTTCAGGGGTTTGGCGCGCGGGACGGCGGCAACCTGGCGGTGCAGGGTCGGCAGCCCGGCGTTCGGGAAGCGGTAGTCCTTCAGCCAGGGAGCCGCCTTGACCTGGGCCAGGATGCGCTCGGGCGGCAGCTTGCCGTAGATCTCGGACGACCTGGCTTCCTTGCCCATCGAATTGATCGCGTCCAGCACCGACCACGGCGAATTGACGATCAGCGAATTGAGCATCGCATCCTTGGTCAGGGCAAACATCGCCGGATTGGCCGGGCGGTGCGCGGTGGTCGAGCGGATCTGGAAGAACACCAGCAGCACGATCAGCGGCCAGGTCAGGAGCAGCTTCCTCGCCGGCCACGGGCTGGCCGTGCGCGACGCCGCCTTGAGCAGTCGGTAGAAGCTCACGCCCAGCACGACGGTGGCGCCCACGCCCAGCAGCAGGGCGATGCGAAAGCCCTCCCACAGGGTCGCGAAGACTTCGCGCGGCTGCGCCAGGTATTCGATGAACAGGCGGTTCGGGCGCACGTCGTACTGCATGATGAACTGCGGCGTCGACACTTCCATGAACGCCACGAACGCCAGCGCGAGGGTCGCCCAGGAGACGGTGAGGATGCGCCAGCTGCGCGTGCCCGCGCGGTGGGCCAGCAGGGGCGCCAGCAGGAGCGGCGGGACGAGCAGGTAGCCGAGCAGGATCAGGTCGGCGCGCACGCCCTGGAGCAGCATCTGCCCGGCGATGCCGCCGGCCGCCACGCGCTCCCACTGCCAGGCCATCAGGCCGATGCGCGACAGCGAGAACAGGGCCAGCCCGAGCACGAGCATCTGGACCAGGCTGGCGTAGGGCCCGGCCCAGCGCGTGAGCCGGGCCAGCCATGCGGCGCTGGTGTTCAGGGGTTGCCGGGCGAAGGTCGGCCGGTTGAAGATGGCTTCAGGATCGATGCGCATCGGCGCCCCCGAACGGTCAAGGTGTTGGTTATGCGCCGGTTGCGCCGACGCCGGCGCTCAGGACCCAGGACACGAGCAGCAGGAACAGCAGCAGCATCGCGAACAGCGTGCTCACGCGGCGGCCTTCGACGGCGCCCGCGAACAGCGGCGTGCGCTGGTAGGCCACGCCGACGAAGTAGGCCCCGAACACGGTCGCCAGGTAGTGCACGGCGCCGAACATCTCGCCCAGTTCGCCCTTGCGCGGGTGGTCGATCAGCAGGTGCGACAGGATCACTAGCACCAGGTAGGGAATCGAGGCGGACAGCGGCGGCAGATACAGGCCGAAGCGCTCGACCAAGGTCTTGACGCCGGGGCGCGAACGCGCCAGCAGCGGCAGGACCAGGTTGTGGATCAAGCCGGTGATGACGATCAGCTTGAGGATCACGTTCTTGTGCAGGCTGCCGCTGCCGACCGCGAGGTTGTGCAGGTTGGTCTCGGCCTGGCGGTTATTCTGCAGGAAGAAGTCGGGCGACTGCACCTGCAGCACGCGCTGGAACCAGCTGATCTCCTCGACGGCGGCCAGGGCCACCAGCAGGCTCAGGCCGGCAAGGGCCAGGATCTCGAGGCGGCCGCGGTTTGGCTCCCCCTTAGGTTGACGCGCGCGTTCGATCGTCACGAAGGCCAGCAGGCCGGCGATGACGGTGAAGCACAGGAACTGCATCCATTCGACGATGCCGTCCTCGCCCAGCAGGCGCCAGAGTTGCTTGGGGTCCGGGCCGGACCAGGCCACTGCCAGGCCCAGTACGAACACGTTGACGGCGATCCCCGTCGCGATGGCCGGATGCGCGAGCCAATTCCTCGCGCTGTTATTTGCTGCTGAGGTTACCACTGACTTTACCACTGACTTGCTCCTTGATGGTTGAATACGGGTCGACGCCGGCCACGCTCAGGACCGGCGCGGGTTCCGGCTGGGTGTCATGGACGGCCGGCAGGCGGCGCATGCGGCGCAACGCGGCGGTGGCGAGGGCGACGAGCGCCCAGCCCCACAGGATCGGGTCGAGCACCGCGTCCCATACATTGCCGGTGGGTAGGCGCAGCAGCGAAAACAGCAGCAAGGCGCCCAGCAGCGGCAGCGCCTGGCGCCGGCTGCGGCCGCGGATGATGGCGGCGGCGCAGGCGGCGCTGGCCAGCACGGCCAGGATCGGCACCGCGGTGGCCGAGAAGCCCGCGTAATAATACCCCTGCGAGATCACACCGAAGGCATCCAGGTAGAGCGCGGCGCCGGCGATCGCCAGCGGGGCCGCCAGGCCGGGGGGCAGGGCGCAGATGCCGCGCAGGCCGCGCCGGCGATCCAGCAGCTTGAGCAGGCAGCAGCTTGTGAGCAGGGCGCTCGGGTACTGGAAGGCCAGGCCCAGGGTCCACGCCGGCGAAGACTGGCCCGGCAGCAGGCAGGCGAGCGCCATCAGGCCCAGCGCGGCAAGCGGCAGCCGGCGGCTGTGACGCCATGCGCCAGGGACGAGGGCAGTCAGGAGAGTGGCCAGGACGATGGCCCAGGCCAGCCGTCCGTACACCATCTGCCAGGTCAGGTCGGGCAAACTCATCAGATAGGTTCTCCAAGCGCGATGCGGTAGCGATGGTGGGCGATGGATTGGCGCTGGTGGGTATAGGTGACGTGCAGCTCGTCGCCGACCTGCTGCATGGTCGGGTAGGAGAACTCGTCGCCGGCCGGGCCGCGCGCGATGTCGGCGACGGTGCGCCAGGCGTGGCTGTCGTGCGAGATCGACAGGCGCAAGGTACTGCGCGAGGAACCGCCGGCCTCGACGTGGTTGTGCAACATCAGGTACTGGCCGCTGGTAAGGCGGATCACCGCCAGCGAGGTGCCGTGATTCGGCAAGTCCAGCGCAGGCTGGTCTTCCCAGCTGCTGCCGCCGTCGCGGCTGGTGGCCTGCTGGACGCGCTGCTCGTCGCTGGCGTCGCGCATCCAGGCGCGCACTTCGGTGGCCGAGACCGGCACGATGGCCGGCTGAAGGGTCGTGGTGCGCTCGCCGATGCGGCCCAGCCAGGTGGGTTGGCCGGCGGCGTCGAAGGCCATCAGCATCGGGTACTTGATGCCGATTTCGAAATACAGGGGCAGCCACCAGCCGCCGTCGGCCATGCCGACCGGATTGGTGCGTACCAGGACACTGGTGTTGAACAAGGGCGACATCGGCAGCATGCGCCGCACCTGGAAGCTGGCGCCGTGGTCGGTCGAGACCATGTGGGCCACGCGCGAGGCGGCCCAGCCGCCCAGGCCGGTTGCCACGACATACAAATGGATGCGGCTGTCACGGTCGGTCCAGGCCACCGGGTTGCCGATGCGGCGCACCCCGAAGCCGAGGGCCTTGCCGAGCGAGGCGCGGCTGGCGACCTCCCAGGGGGCGCTCCAGCCGCCGTTGTGCCAGCGCGAAGCGTAGACCTTCACGTCAGGCCCGCTTTCGCGGCTGCCGGCCCACCAGAAGGCCAGCATGCGGTCGCCCGGCAGGGTGGCCAGGGCGCTGGCGTGGGCGGAAGGGACGCCGTTCGGCATCGGAATATGGGAGCGCGAGAGTTCGGTCAGCGCGATCCGGCTGGACGACACGGCCTGGGGGATGCTGGGAGTACTGTCGGAGCGGGTCCGCGACGCCCAGCGCAGGCTTTCCGCGCCGGCGATGAGCAGGACGATCAGGACGCAGGCGAGCACGGTCCAGTTGATGCGGCGCGACTGCGGGTTCTGGTGACGCTCCATACTCTTCCAGTAGCGGAAACCTTCCCAGGTAAGGCAAGGTGTCCGGACGTTCACGTTACCGGCGCCGCAAGACGGCAGCCTCGGCTGAGCTATTTTCGGAGGGCTTCGGACGGGATTGCCGCCAGCTGAGTTACCCGCGAAAAAAGCGATATCCTACAGGAAACTGAGAGCGCTGAACAACGCGGAGTTTGTAACAGGAACGGGGAAAATGACAGGCTGGCAAGGATGGGTGGCGCGGCGGCGTATACTCGTGCGAATTTCCCAACTTCCGGAAGGCTTTTGTCGTCCATGCGCTACATGATTTCCTTGGCAAGCCTCGCGGCCGGCCTGCTGCTTGCCGGGTGCGCCGGCATCAATCCGTACTACGACGACGCCAAGCCGCATCACCGGCCCGAGGGCTTCGTCAACAACTATCCCGCGAACCCGGCCTACCGGCGCCCGCAAACGGGCTTCGTCGAGGGATGGGTCGCGCGGGTGAAGAACTGGACCTCGGACGGTTCCGCACGCCTGCCGCTGGCGCCGATCCCGGTGCGCAAGCCGGACCTGGCCTTCATCCACGCGAACAAGGCGCAGCCGGCCCTGACCTGGATCGGCCACGCCAGCTTCCTGTTCCAGTCCGGCGGCGGGCTGAACATCCTGACCGACCCGGTGTTCGAGGAGCGCGCCTCCCCCCTGTCGTTCGCCGGTCCCAAGCGCCACCAGCCGCCCGGCCTGGCCCTGGCCGAGCTGCCGCATGTCGATGCGATCCTGATCAGCCATTCGCACTACGACCACCTGTCGCAGGATTCGCTGCGCGCCCTGTACCGGCAAGCGGGCGGGCCGCCGCTGCTGGTGGCGCCCCTGGGCGTGGATGTCTGGCTCGAAGAGAACGTGACCGGAGGCGACCGCTCGCGCATCGTGCGCCTCGACTGGTGGGACAAGCTCGAGCTGCGGGGGCACGAGATCCGCCTGCTGCCGGTGATGCACTGGTCGGCACGCACGCCCTGGGACCGCAACGCAAGCCTTTGGGGCGCCTATGCGGTGACGCGGCCGGGCTTTTCCTTCTTCTTCTCGGGAGACCTGGGCTACTCGCGCGACATCGCGGACATCGCGGCGCGGTATCCGGGCTTCGACCTGGCGGCGATCGGCATCGGCGCCTACCAGCCGGTGTGGTACCGCAATTCCCACGTCAGCCCGGACGAAGCGGTGCGCATCCACCGCGAGCTGAAGGTGAAGCGCAGCGTCGGCATGCACTGGGGGACGTTCCCGATGGGCCAGGAGCGGCTGGACCAGGCGCCGCGCGACCTGGCCGTGGCGCGCAGGGAGCAGGGCGTGGCGGACGATGCGTTCTTCGTGATGGCGGTCGGGGAGACCTACAGGGCGCAGCCTTAGGATCCCGGCAACTTCGGCGTTGTCATTGGATGCTCCACGCCTCGTTCGCACGAAGCATTCTGGGTTCGGCCATGCTTGTATCACCCGCATGGAGGCGTGATCCTACCGTGGGGCGCGCAAAGTCAGCTTGAGCATCTCGCCCGGCTTCCACAAGCGCATGCGCGGTCCCCAGCCGCCAGCCCCTCGGGTCACGATGATCTGCATGTCCCCGACATGGTGCGCGCCGTCCACGTAGGGAAAGCGCTGGGCCACCAGGTAGTTGAAGGGCCAGATCTGGCCGCCGTGGGTGTGCCCGGACAACATCAGGCCAACGCCGCGCGCGGCCGCCCGGTCGATCACCGGAGCTGCCGGGATGTGGGCCATGAGGATGGTCGCGCCTTGCGCGGCGCCGGGGTAGAGCTGGTCCAGCCCGGAGAGGATATTCCCGCCATTGCGCATGCGGCTGCCGATGTCGTCGATGCCCGCCAGGTGCAGGCCCGGCAGCAGCTCGATCCGTTCGTCGCGCAGCCAGCGCACGCCGCCGGCCTCGAACTCGGCGATGGTGCCGGCGGCGTTGCCGTAGTATTCGTGGTTGCCGGTCACGGCCCAGACGCCGCGCGGGGCGCGGATGGCGCGCAGCACGCCGGCAAGGCGCGGATCGTTCGCCGGCTCGTCCTCGACCTGGTCGCCCAGCAGCAGCACCGCAGCCGGATTGACCGCGTTGATCCGTTCGACCACCCTTTCCATCCACGCCGCGCGGCGCTGCGCACCGAGGTGGATGTCGCTCAGCGCCACCAGCACAGTGCCGTCGAGATGCGCCGGCAAATCCTTCAGCACGAGCTCATGCTCGACCACCACGGGCGTGCGTACCGCCTGGTAGATGGCGAAGGCGCTCACCAGCGCGCCGGCCAGCGCGGCGCCGGCAGTAAGCTTGCGGTTGTGAGGACGCCACCAGTAGCCGAAGCAGGTAGCCAGGTCCGAGACCAGCAGGCACACCGACGTGATGAAGAGGATGCCGAGCCAGGTCATGGCGAACTGCCCCGGCCACCAGCGCCAGTCGAGCGCCTCGTCGCCCAGGTGGACGCCGCCGAGATAGACCAGCCACAGGAGCAGCGCGCCCAGCGCCCAGGCGCCCGGCCGGATGCGCGAGCGGATCGCGTCGATGCGGTACAGGCGCGCGGCCACATACAGGTGCATCAGCGATCCTGCGACGTTAAGGACGATGTTGAACATCCGCTAGGCCGGCTCCGCGTGCTCGACCAGCAACTGGACCTTGGTCACGCCGTTGTATTCGTTGGCGTCCAGGCGGAAGGCCACGCGCGCCCGCTCCGGCAGGCCTTCGTTGTGGCCGAACCAGATGGCGTCGTAGCGGCGCCCGTTCTTTTCCAGCAGCAGCTTGAGGTGGCGCTCCTTCAGCACACGCTGGCTGACGACGCGGAATTCGTCGCAGAAGACCGGCGGCGCGAAGCCCTGGCCCCAGACCTGGCCATCGCACAATTCGATGAACTGGGTCGAGTAGTATTCGTCTTCCAGCGGCCCGTCCGTCTCGATGATGCGCTCCAGCTGGGCCTCGGTCAGCCAGGCGCGCCCCACGGCCTCGAAGGCCTCCGAGAAGCGGCTGAAGGCGTCGGCCCGGATCGACAGGCCGGCCGCCATCGCGTGGCCGCCGAACTTGTCGATCAGGCCGGGCACGCGCTTGGACACCAGGTCGAGGGCGTCGCGCAGGTGAAAACCCGGAATCGAGCGGCCCGAACCCTTGATCCAGCCCTCGCCGGCTGGGGCGAAGGTGATGGTCGGGCGATAGAACTTCTCCTTCAGGCGCGAGGCGACGATGCCGATCACACCCTGGTGCCAGCCTTCGTCGAACACCGCGATGGTGCTGGCGCCCGAGGGCTCGAAGCTGTCGAGGTGGAGCAGGGCGGTGTCCTGCATCTCGGCCTCGATCTCGCGCCGCTTCAGGTTGATCTCGTTGAGCTGCTGGGCGATGGCCCAGGCGCGGCCCTCGTCGTCGGTGACCAGGCATTCGATCCCGAGCGACATGTCTTCCAGCCGGCCGGCGGCGTTCAGGCGCGGGCCGAGCGCGAAGCCCAGGTCGAAAGGCGAGGCGCAGCGCGCTTCGCGTCCCGCCACGCGGAACAGGGCGGCCACGCCGGCATGCATGCGGCCCGCGCGCATGCGGCGGATCCCCTGGGCCACCAGGATGCGGTTGTTGGCGTCGAGGCGCACCACGTCGGCCACCGTGCCCAGCGCCACGAGGTCGAGCAGGCTGTCGAGCTTGGGCTGGGTCTGGGCGTCGAACACCCCGCGCCGGCGCAGCTCCGCGCGCAGGGCCAGCAGCACGTAGAAGACCACGCCCACCCCGGCCAGGTGCTTGCTGGGGAAGCCGCACTCCGGCTGGTTCGGGTTGACGATCACACGGGCCGGCGGCAGGGCGTCGCCGGGCAGGTGGTGGTCGGTGACGACCACGTCGATGCCGCGCCGGTTCGCTTCCAGCACGCCGTCCACGCTGGCGATGCCGTTGTCGACCGTGACGATGATGTCGGGCGCTTTTTCGCGCGCGGTGAGCGCGACGATCTCGGGCGTCAGGCCGTAGCCGTACTCGAAGCGGTTCGGCACGATGTAGTCGACCTGCGCGCCCATCGCGCGCAGGCCGCGCAGGGCGGTCGCGCAGGCGGTGGCGCCGTCGCAGTCGTAGTCGGCGACGATGGTCATCTTCTTGCCGCCTTGAATAGCGTCGGCCAGGAACACGGCGGCGGCGTCGATGTGTTTCAGACCGCCTGGGGGCGACAGCGCCGCCAGCTCGCTCGACAGCTCGCGCGGGTCTTCGAGGCCGCGCGCCGCGTAGAGCCGCGCCAGCACGGGATGAACGCCGCCCTGGCGCAGCAGTTCCGAGGTGCGGAAAGGGCAGGGACGGGTGGCGATGCGGGTCTTGATGCTCAAGTCAGTCGTTCCAAAGTCGGGCGGCGCCAGAACTTGCGCTGGGCCATGCCGGTAGTCGTCGATTCAAGGAGGCCTTCGCGGCTGCTCAGGACCAGGCGCAGTTCGCGGACCCGGCCCTGGCGCAGCGCGCCGAGCAGGGGCGCGAACAGCTGCTCTTCCAGCTGCTGCATGCCCATGATCCAGCTGCCCCAGTCGGCGGCGATGGCCGATTCGGCCAGGCTGCCGGCCACCAGCAGACTGTCGCCGTCCAGCGCCCCATCCAGCTCGCCGAGCGACGCCAGCTTGTGCGCGCCGAGTGCGGCCAGCCAGCCAGGCGCGGCGTAGGTCGCGAGCTTGCGCGCCGCAGCGGCGGGAGGGCGGCCGGCGGCGCCCCACAGCCAGAAGGCGTTCACCGCGGGCAGGCGGCGCGCTTCGCGGGCGGCGTTGGCCGGATGGCTGTGCCACTGCATCTGCACCTCGTTCTGCAGGCGGCGGTAGGCCCGGGCCTGCTCGCCCTTGGGCATGAAGTCGATCAGGTCCATGCCGACCGCCGTGTCCGGCGTGGCCGTGTCGAGCCCCGCCCAGTCATCGGCCCGCAGGAACCAGGTCTGGGCGTCGCCGTAGACCAGCGGATGGCCGGCTTCCTCGCACAGGGCGCGCGCGGCCTCGAACAGCGCGCGGCTGTCGTCCTCGCCGAGCGCCAGGTGGCGCAGGTCGGCCATCATCAGGTGGCTGCGCGCGATCTGGATGTGGGCTGGGTTGACGATGAACCAGATGCCGTCGCCGGGCGCGAGGCCGAAGCCGCGCATGGCCGCGCCGGCAAAGGCGGGCCGGCCGTCGGGGCCGGCGCCGAGGGCGCGCGCCAGCCACTGCTCGTGCGGCAGGGCGCGCACCTCCTCGCTCACAGGAACCCGCCGCTGGCCGGCGCTGCGCGTGAGCAAGGCGGCCAGCGCCGGGGTATCCAGGTTGCGCACCAGGTCGGGGGCGAATTCGGGAAGCGGGAGTGCGTAAGGCAGGACAAGCGTGATGGAAGACATCCCGCTATTTTAGGCCAAACCGGCCCGGGACGAACACTGCGGCGTCCTTTTTCGGCTGGCTTTGTCACCTCGGCAATCTGGATTTTTTAACAATTCATGCAAGGGAATGGGTTTGTCTGGCAAACTGCGGGGTTGACGACCCTGAACCGGATTTCATGAGCACCACCCACAAGCTTCCCTACGAATGGCAGATCGGCCTGCGCTACACCCGTGCCGGCAAGCGCAGCGGGCGCAACCGCTTCATTTCGTTCATCTCGATGGCCTCGGTCGCCGGCATCGCGCTGGGCGTCGCGGCGCTGATCGTGGTGCTGTCGGTGATGAACGGGTTCACCAAGGAAGTCACCAACCGGATGCTGTCGGTGCTGTCCCATGTCGAGGTCTACGACGCCCATGGCGCCATGACGGACTGGCGCAGGGCCAGCCAGGAAGCGCTGAGGAACCCCGAAGTGCGCGCCGCCGCGCCCTTCCTGGACGCCCAGGCCATGCTGCTGAGCGGCGACGTGATGAAACCGGTGCTGCTGCGCGGCGTGCTGCCGGAGCAGGAAGCCAGGGTGTCGGACGTGACGCGCCACCTGAAGCAGGGCAGTTTCGATGCGCTGCAACCCGGAACCTACAACATCGTGCTGGGCAGCGCGCTGGCGCGCGCGCTCGACGTGAAGGTGGGCGACCGCGTCACCCTGCTGCTGGGGTCAGGGGTGCCGGGCGCCTCGCAGGACGCATCGTCCAATCCCTTGCCGCAGACCCGCGCCCTGGTGGTGGGCGGGATCTTCGAGGCCGGCCATTTCGAGTTCGACTCGGCGCTCGGCTTCATGCGCCTGGAGGACGCGGCCGGCGCCCTGAACGCCCCAGCGCCGAGCGGCATCCGCCTGCGCCTGGCCGACCTGCACCAGGCCCCGCGCGTGGCCGAGGATCTGCGCCAGTCGATGTCGGGCCAGCTGATCATGCGCGACTGGACCAAGGTCAATGCGATCTGGTTCGCCGCGGTCGAGTCGCAGAAGCGCATGATGTTCATCATCTTGACCATGATCGTCGCCGTGGCCGCCTTCAACCTGGTGTCGACCCTGGTGATGACGGTGCGCGACAAGCAGGCCGACATCGCCATCCTGCGCACCCTGGGCGCCTCGCCCGGCTCGGTCATGAAGATCTTCATGGTGCAGGGCACGCTCGTGGGCCTGCTTGGCGCCGCATTGGGCGTGGCCGCGGGCGTGCTGGTGGCCGCCAACGTGGACGTGATCGTGTCCGCCATCGAGCACCTGTTCAAGGTGCGCTTCCTGTCGCAGGAGGTCTACCTGATCGACGAGATCCCGTCCGACCTGCGTTGGGAGGACGTGAGCTGGATCGCGGGTGTGGCCGTGCTGCTGTCCTTCCTGGCGACACTTTACCCGAGCTGGTCGGCATCGCGGGTGAAGCCGGCCGAGGCGCTGCGCTATGAGTAAAACCTGCGCAGTGATCCGTAGGGTGGGCGGCGCCGCCGCCCACGCGGTGATCGTTGGCAGCGGCGCTGCCGCGGGTGTGCCGGCGCCTGTCGAACGCGTGGACGGGAAACCCGTCCACCCTATGGAGTCGCCCCTTGGTGTGGGAAGTAATGAGAAACACAGGAACACATGAGCATCATCCAGACACTGCCCTATGAATGGCTGGTCGGCCTGCGCTACACCCGCGCCGGCAAGCGCAGCGGCCGCGACAGCTTCATCTCCTTCATCTCGCTGATCTCCGTGACCGGCATCGCGCTCGGCGTGGCGGCCCTGATCATCGTGCTGTCGGTGATGAACGGCTTCCAGAAGGACGTCACCGACCGCATGCTGTCGGTGCTGGCCCACGTCGAGGTGTTCGGCCAGGACGGCGGCATGCCCAACTGGCGCGAGGCTGCCCGGCAGGCCGGCAAGCACCCGGCGGTGCGCGGCGCCGCGCCCTTCGTCGAGACCCAGGCCATGCTGCTGCGCGACGGCGCCATGCGCCCCTCGGCCATCCGCGGCGTGCTGCCCGGCGAGGAGGAAAAGGTGTCCGATGTGGCGCGCCAGATCGTGCAGGGCCGCTTCGAGGACCTGCAACCGGGCCGGTTCAACATCGTGCTGGGCGACCTGCTGGCGCGCTCGCTGAACGTGGGCGTGGGCGACAAGCTGACCATGCTGCTGGCCCAGGCCCAGACCACTCCGGCCGGCATGCTGCCGCGCACCCGCTCGTTCACCGTGGTCGGCATCTTCAAGTCCGGCCACCCGGACTTCGACGCCTCCTTCTCCTTCGTGCACGTCGAGGACGCCCAGCGCATGGAGCGCCTGGGCGCGCCCGCCGGCCTGCGCCTGCGCATCGACCAGGTGCGCGATGCGCCCCAGGTGGCCGAGGAGCTCAAGGCGTATTTGCCGGCCGGCGTCGTGATGCGCGACTGGTCCAAGCTCAACGCCAACTGGTTCGCCGCGGTGCAGACCGAAAAGAAGATGATGTTCATCGTGCTGACCCTGATCATCGCGGTGGCCGCCTTCAACCTGGTGTCGAGCCTGGTGATGACGGTGACCGACAAGCAGGCCGACATCGCGATCCTGCGCACGCTCGGGGCCTCGCCCGCCTCGATCCAGAAGATCTTCATGATCCAGGGCGCAGTGATCGGCCTGCTCGGCACCGCCGCCGGCGTGCTGCTGGGCGTGCTGGTAGCCCTGAACATCGACGTCATCGTCCCCTTTATTGAAAACCTGCTGGGAGTGCAGTTCTTGTCGAAAGATATCTACCTGATCAGTACCGTGCCGTCGGAATTGCGCTGGCCGGACGTGGCCCGCATCGGCGTGGTCTCGGTGCTGCTGGCCTTCGCCGCCACCCTCTACCCGAGCCGCTCGGCCGCGCGCGTGAAACCTGCGGAGGCGCTGCGCTATGAATAACCACGGAGCACCGGTCCTGGCTTGCCGTGGCCTCGGCAAGACCTTCAAGCAGGGCGACTACACCGTGCAGGTGTTGAAAGACATCGACTTCGCCGTCCATCGGGGCGAGCGCGTGGCCATTGTCGGGGCCTCGGGCTCGGGCAAGTCGACCCTGCTGCACCTGCTGGGCGGCCTCGACACGCCCAGCACCGGCGCCGTGACCCTGCTGGGCGAAGACTTCGCCACGCTGTCGGAAGCGCGGCGCGGCGACGTGCGCAATTCCTCGCTCGGCTTCGTCTACCAGTTCCACCACCTGCTGCCGGAATTCTCGGCGCTCGACAACGTCATGATGCCGCTCCTGATCCGGCGCGAAAAGCGCGACGCGGCCTTGGCCAAGGCCCAGGCGATCCTCGAGCGCGTGGGGCTGGGCAAGCGCGTGATCCACCGTCCCGGCGAGCTGTCAGGCGGCGAACGCCAGCGGGTGGCGCTGGCGCGCGCCCTCGTCACGCAGCCGGCCTGCGTGCTGGCCGATGAGCCGACCGGCAACCTGGACCACAGCACGGCCCAGAACATCTTCGACCTGATGCTGGAACTCTCGCGCACCCTCGGCACCGCCTTCGTGATCGTCACCCATGACATGGAACTGGCGCGCCGCTGCGACCGCATGCTGCGCCTGACCGAGCACGGCCTGCAGCCGCTGGAGCCCTGAATGTGGATCGACACCCACTGCCACCTGGATGCGCATGAATTCGGCGGCGCAGCGGTCGACATCGCGCGCGAAGCCGGGGAAGCAGGGGTGTCGATGATCGTGCTGGTGGCCGTCGACCGCGGTAATTTCGCCGCCGTCGCCGATCTCGCGGCGCGCATCCCGAACGCCTGCTATGCGCTCGGCATCCATCCGATCTTCGTGCCCCAGGCGGCGGACGAGGACCTCGTCGCGCTGCGCGCGGCGGTGGAAGCCGCGCTGGACGATCCGCGCTTCGTCGGGGTGGGCGAGATCGGGCTGGATTTCTTCATTCCAATGCTGTGCGAACCGGACATGCG
The DNA here is from genome assembly GCF_036961685.1 of Massilia sp. DD77. Classification (NCBI taxonomy): domain Bacteria; kingdom Pseudomonadati; phylum Pseudomonadota; class Betaproteobacteria; order Burkholderiales; family Oxalobacteraceae; genus Massilia; species Massilia sp. DD77. The sequence continues at coordinate 15,611 of NZ_JBAMDH010000015.1, read as the reverse complement.
CGCCAAGCAGGAACGTTATTTTCGCGAGCAGCTGCGCATCGCGCGCGACTTCGGGCTGCCGGCCCTGATGCACGTGCGCCGCTCGCAAGACCAGGTGCTCAAGCACCTGCGGAGAATCACCCCGCCGGGCGGCATTGCGCACGCCTTCAACGGCAGCTTCCAGCAGGCGCAGAACTTCATCGACCTGGGCTTTCACCTGGGCTTCGGCGGCGCCATGACCTTCACCCGCGCGCTCCAGATCCGCCGACTGGCGTCCGAGCTGCCGCTCGAGGCGATCGTGCTCGAGACCGACGCACCCGACATCGCTCCCGCCTGGATCCACCCGGGGCGCAACAGCCCCGGCGAGCTGCCGCGCATCGGCGCTACCCTGGCCGCATTGCGCGGGCTGGACGAGATGGAAATCCGGCTCGCAACCCACCGCAACGCCCTGGCGGCAATGCCCCGGCTGCATTCGCTCATCACCCTCTAATACCAGCCGCCGACCACGTCAAGACAGGGAAGTTCAGCCTGTTACCCATGATCGCGAGCAAGCTCCGCCAGGTGCCCCTCTGTCAAGATGATGACTTCGCTGCGACAGCGGCCATCCCCGACAGGAGAGACACGTGGACAGCGCGAGCGAATTCCTGCGCATGCTGCAGCATGAGAAGTCGCTGACGACCGCCCACCGGCCGATCCGCCTGCGGCTCGGACATGCCGACCACCTTGCCGACGAAGTCCTGCTGCCGCAGCGCGTCAGCGGCAGCGAGTCGGTCTGCGGCGGCCTGGAGTATGTGGTCACCTGCGTGGCAAGCACGCCGCGCCTGCCGCTCAAGGAACTCATCGCCCTGCCGGCCGAAGTGCAGCTGGTGACCGACCGCGGCCAGCTGCGCGGCGTGTGCGGCATCGTGGCCGAGGCGCGCGCCGGCGACTACGACGGCGGCCTGGCGGTCTACCAGCTGGTGATCCGCGATGCCCTGGCCATCATGGAAAAGCGCATCAACAGCCGGGTGTTCCGCTACCAGAGCGAACTCGACATCGTCCAGCTGCTGTTCGAGGAATGGAGCCAGTCCAATGGCGTGATGGCCAGCGCCTTCGACTACGAGCTCGATCCGCTGGTCGACCTGCGCCAGTTTCCGCCGCGCGAGCAGACCATGCAGCACAACGAATCCGACGCCGCTTTCGTGCGGCGTCTGCTGAAGCGGCGCGGGGTGGCGTGGACCTTCCGGCCGGGCCGCTCCGGCAGGACGCGTCCCGGGAGGGCGCAGGAGGATGGCCTCGATGCCGAACGCGACGCCGTACCGTCGCACACCCTGGTGCTGTTCGCCGACCCCAACTCCCTGCCGCGCAGCAGCGCCGGCAGCGTGCGTTACCACCGCAACGACGCCACCGAGGAGCGCGACAGCATCGATTCCTGGTGCGCCGCGCGGCGCCTGCAGCCGGGCAGCACGACACGCCACAGCTGGGACTACCGCAACCCGATCGGCACCCAGTTCATGACCGCCTCGGCGCGCAGCATGGCGGACCAGGGGCGCAGCGGCAACGAGCTGGCGGCGAGCCTGGACGACTACGTGGTCGAGATTCCGCACGCCGGCAACGACGTCGAGGACCACTGGCGCCTGGGCCAGGTGCGCATGAACCGGCACGAATTCGACACCAAGTGCTTCCACGGCGCGGGCTCGGTGCGCGACCTGCGCGCCGGCGAGTATTTCACGCTCCTGGACCACCCCGAGATCGACACCCACCCGGCTGCAGAACGCGACTTCGTCGTCACCACATTGCGCATCGAGGCCGAGAACAACCTGCCGGCCGACGTGGCGGCGCGCGTGCGCCGCCTGATGGGACCCTACCGCGGCGATGGCGCCCCCGCCCTTACTGGCGAGCGCGGCGACACCCTGGCCGGCCTGATGGCGGGCGCGCGCGTGCGCGTCAGCTTCGATGCGGTGCGGCGCGGCATCCCGCTGGTGCCGTCTTTCGATCCGCGTGTCGACCTGCCGCATCCGCAGCTGCAAAGCGCCATCGTGACCGGCCCGCCTGGCGAGGAAGTGCATTGCGACGCCCTGGGCCGGATCAAGATCCGCTTCCCGGGCATGCGCCCGCAAGACCACCGCCACGCCCACGGCGCCGGCGCCTCGGACACCCCGGCCGATTCGGCCTGGGTGCGGGTCGCCTCGAACTGGGCGGGCGGCGGCCCGGGCAGCAAGCAGCAGTCCGGCACGCTGGGCCTGCCGCGGGTGGGCAGCGAGGTGCTGGTCGCTTTCCTCGGCGGCGACCCGGATCGGCCCATTGTCCTGTCCCAGCTGTTCAACGGACGGTCCCGGCCGCCGGCCCTGAGCCGCCTGGGCGAGCTGCCGGGCAACCGCTACCTGTCCGGCATGCGCAGCCACGAGGTGGGCGGCACCCGCGGGGGCCAGCTGCTGTTCGACGACACGCCGGGGGAAATCGGTGTGCAGCTGGCCAGCGAGCATGGCGCATCCGAACTCAATCTCGGCTGGCTCGGCGAACCGCGCGCCAATGGCCGGGGGGCGCCGCGCGGCGAAGGCGCCGAGCTGCGCAGCGACAAGGCGGTGGCCGTGCGCGGCGGCGGGGGCGTCCTGATCAGCGCCGGCGGCAAGCAAGACGATGGCGGCGGACAGCTCGAGCGTGGTGGCCTGGTCGGCATCGGCGAGGTGATGCAGGGGGTGCTGGAGGAGCTCGGTAGGCTGGCGGCGGAACATGGCGAGTACGAACACGCCAAGCCGCGCCTGGCCGAGCTGGTCGACAAGCTGCGCCGCTGGCACGAGGGCTCGAACGTCGCCCCGGCGTCCGGAAAGGGCGGCCAGCCGGTGGCCGCGGTGACGGCGCCCGCCGGCGTCATGCTGGCCACCGAGGACAGCATCGCCCTCGGCGCCCAGCACAAGATCGACCTGGTGTCGGCCGGCGACATCGAAGTGGCGGCCGGGCGCAGCCTGTTCCTGCGGGCCGCCCGCGCCCTCAACCTGTTTGCCTACGAACTCGGCCTGCGGCTGATCGCGGGGCGGGGCAATATCGTGGTCCAGACCGACAAGGGCGACATCGAGATCAAATCCTCCGGCCACCTGCGCCTGATCGCCGCCAAGGGCATCGAGCTCGAGGCGCCGGCGGTCAAGGTGGTGTCGCAGGGCGCGCAGACCGACTGGGACGGCGGCGCCATCACCCACCAGAGCAGCGGCAAGCACGTGGTCAAGTCGGGCGGCGTCGACTACCTGGCCGGAGGCACCGCAGAACCGGACGGGCTGAAGCTGCCGGAGACGGCGCTCGAGACCGACGAGCGGGTGGTCGTGATCGACCGCCAGACCAGCATGCCCGCCAAGGGCCGGCGCTACATCGCCCGCCACGAGGACGGCACCACCATCGAAGGCGTTACCGACGACGAAGGGCGCACCAGCATCCTGCACACCTATGCCATGGGCGACATCGAAATACGCCTCCTGCCGGATGACGCCCCGGATGACGCCCCGGATGACGCTCCCAGTCCACCGGCAGCGGGAAAGGCATGAGCGAGCCGACCCGCCCCATCCACCAGCCGAGAGTCGAAGCCGACGGTAGCTTGGTGGCGCATACGGTTGCCACGCCCACCGCCTTCAAGGTAAGGGCGCGCGTGACGGTGGGGTCGCGCAAGGTGATTCCCGTGATTTTTGTGCCGGGGATCATGGGTTCGAACCTGCGGGCGCGGAAAGACTTGAAACCTGAGCCCGGAGCCGCACTCAAGCCGGGGGAGTCCGCGTGGCGGCCTCCTAACGGGCTGATCGATGGCGGCAGCGAGGTTCGCAAATGGTCCAAGCGTACGCCTGCGCAGCGGCAGCGGATTCTCGATCCCTCCATCCTTGAGGTCGACCCTGATGGTGAACTCGCCTATTCGGGCTCGATGCTGGACGAGTCTGAAATGCGCAAGCGCGGCTGGGGCGAGGTGCATGCCGCCTCCTACGGCGGTCTCCTGATCGACTTGCAACGACGGCTGGACAAGACCTATCGGCGAGGACCGGGCGGTGAACGGGAGGTCCGTCCGTACTGGAAACGCGTCATGCAGGTCGAACCGCAACGCTGGGGCGTTCGAAGCATTCAGAAAGTGACGGAGGCGGAGCTGGAGAAATATGCGGCCTACCAGTATCCCGTGTATGCCTTCGGCTATAACTGGCTCGAATCCTGCGAGGTGTCGGGCCAGCGCCTGCGCGCCAGGATAGACCAGATCAAGAAGTTCTGGACAGAGCGGAAGCACGAATGCCAGCACGTCATTATCGTGACCCATTCGATGGGTGGACTGGTGGCGCGCGCCTGCGCCCGGTTGAGCGAGCCAAAGCAGGGGGCAGCTTCCGATATTGCCGGCATTATCCACGGCGTGATGCCTGCACTGGGGGCGCCGGTGGCGTATCGGCGGATAGCCTGCGGCACCGAGGGCGGGCACTTTACGAACACCTTGGGGGACAACATCAAGGCGGATGCTTTTGCCCTCATCGCGGGGAAATCAGCGGCGGACACCACGCCGGTCATGGCATGCTCGCCCGGCATACTGCAGCTGTTGCCGAATCAGCTCTACCCCAGACCCTGGCTACAGATCAAAACCGTTCGCACCGTCAACCGGAAGGAGGAAGTACGCGATTTGCTCGCGCTCCCTGACGGCAATCCCTATGACTTCTATCGTGATATGAAATCCTGGTATCGGATGATTGATCCGGGACTGGCTGATCCGGCACGCCGTTATAGGAAGCACAAAGACGCGGTCGAAGGCATCGTTCTCGCTGCGATTGATATCGCAGAACATTTCCATACCAACGTCCTTGTTGATTCCGGTTCCGGCGATAAGAACAAACCCTACTACCATCCCCATACCTACGCGTTCTACGGTGCAGATGCCGCCTTACGATCCTATGGCCAGATCAGATGGGTAGCGCGCGAGCCAGCCAGTACCAGCACTGCATTGACACCGGCAAATATCCGCTCAGGCCAGCACGTCGAGACGGATTCGGACGGGGCGCGCGAGATTAATATCGCGAACGGTCCGCGCCTTCGCTTTTCGATCTGGCCCCAAGATGCTCATGGGGATGAAACGGTTCCTGTGCAGTCTGGCGCAGGCCCGCAAGCACATGTACGTCAGATCTTCGCTCCTGGAGGATTCAGACACCAAGACAGCTATCAACATGAGGACATGCTGCTGTTGACGCGGCATCTCATCGTAAAGATTGTGCAGGAAGTCAAATGATTCGGCTTGCGGGCCGGCGGATGCGAGTCGTAGGTGTACTGATGGCGTTGGGGCTGACGCTGGTCTCCTATTTCGCTAATTCGGTACAGACCGTGCAGGATCAGCGGAAAGTGGCGAATATGATGAGCAAGATGAAGACTGTATGTGTGGGACGCTTCCTATTGGATATCCCTGCGGGAGCTGCACTCAATATCGATCGGGGGTTCGTGAGCGGATATGATATATCGACGTCTACCCACGAAACGGACGAGGAATTTGCAACGCGTCTCCGTCAGTTCGAGGCTGAGGTCTCCTCGGCCCGTAAGGAGAATGGTCGTCCCAGCCTTGAGTCCAGCAAGGTGCTTGCGTTTGGCCCGGGTCGAGGGAAGGTGTTTGTACATAGCCGGCGCCGCGGCAAAACGCTGGAGAATGACCGCATTGTCATGACCGAAAGCGTGAGCGTGCGTGGCATGCTCCGTTTCCCGGGCTTGAGCATCACAGCCAGCGCCGAGGGAATGGACTTCGATAGCGGCGCCGAACTGGCCCGGTTACTCGGACGTATCCGGCCGCTGGCGACGGGGGAGATTCCTGCGGAATCCGGCTTTTGCCTCGATCATGCGATCGTCCGTGATCCCTATCCGGACCCTGAAGGCGAGAGTGCCGTCATGTTCGCCGGCTTCCTGGGCCATCCCGACGTCAGTATCGTCCTCTCCACAATGGCCGGTACCGCGCCCGCGCCCGGCCTGTTGGCGCGCAATGCGGCTGCGGCGGAGCGGGAGCCGCTTTTCATGCGCCTGGCCTTTACGAACCTGCGGGAGCGCTCGCGTACGATCAATGGCCTGCCGGGTGAAGAATTGCTGTTGCGGATACGCGAGACCAACTTCACGACGGGCTATGACTTCCAATGGGAGATGGCGGGAAATGAGGACGACATCCTTGCGCCTTTGCTGACATTGGAACTGGGAGCGGGAACCAACCCGGTCAGCGGAGGCAAACCCGTCCAGTCGTCCCTGTCCGAGGAGGTTTTGCTGGAACTGTGGGAGCGTATGTCGAGCAGCATTCGGATACGCCCTAGTGCTTCCGCGAAGGGTGCCCAGTCGGCGCCACTGCCGGTCGCGCTTGGCACCAGTTCGCTCGCAGGCGAGATTTGCCCGGAGACAGGGTGGTGGCAGTGTGGCGACGGCGGCAATGGGGTCGGCGTATTTGGTGGTGAACGTCAGTTCCTCAAGAAGGGACAGCGCATGCCGCAGGCGCTGCTGCTTCCGCCGGCGACATTGTGGCAGCGGCTGCGCGGCATGCAGCCCAGCTACGAAACCCGCAATCCCACATTGTGGACACTCGCAGACAAGCGAAGCAGCGCTCGCATCCCGCCTCCAGCCGGGCTTGCGCACGCATTGCCCGGCGTAGATCGGGGCGTCGTGCCGGCCGCAGCGACACCTGGTGCAAGCATCGAGGCGCCCATCGGCAGCATCGCGAAGACGGGCGCAGCGTGTCCGGCAAGCGGCTGGTGGCGCTGCGAAGACAGCCACGCACTCGATGGGACCCGTTGGTTCGCCGCGGGCAGCGTGCTGCCGGCGGCGACCTTCCGTCCCCAGGGGCACGGCCGCGGAGCGGGCCATCCCGAACTCATCCATCGCCGTAGCGCCTGGCAACTGCTCCGCCTTGCGGAGTCGGGCTCCGAAGCCGACGCTCTCCGTGCGGGGGCCGTGTCGCCGGGTGTTCCTTCAACCGGATCATCCTAGGCAGGATTGCAGCTCACTGGGCAACAGCGGGGAAGCAGGCAGGATGCGGCTCCAATCGTTGCCGGAATCGCCGAAGCCGGACACCTGTAACGAGGACGATGTGCGAGAACAAGCCGATGCGCACTGCCATTCTTGCATTCCTGGGCGGGACCTGGTTCCTGCAAACCAGGCCGACCTTGCCGGACCAAAGCAGCCTCCTGCTCTGCCTGCTGGTCGCCACAGGTGCAGTGGCCCTCCTCCGCGGCGCATGCCGCCATCTTCTTGTCGGCAGCCTGTTGGGCTTCCTGTGGGCGGCATCGATGGCGCAGCTCGCGCTGTCGCAGAGCCTGAGCAAAGCCGACGAGGGCCGCGACCTGGCCATCGTCGGCACCATCGACAGCCTCCCACACCGCTTCGACGGCGGTGCCCGCTTCCAGTTCCGGATCGAGCAGGTCGACACACCCGGGGTGGCGCTGCCCCGGCGCGTCGCCCTGTCGTGGTACGGCCAGCAGGCCTCCGACCCGAGCCTGGTCCAGCCCGGCGAGCGCTGGCGCCTGGTCGTGCGCCTCCAGCGTCCGCACGGCAACGCGAATCCCCATGGATTCGACTACGAAGCCTGGCTGCTGGAGCAGGGCGTGCGCGCCACCGGCTATGTCCGCCCGGCGGGACCGGACAACCGCCGCCTCGACCCATGGGCGCCTGGCCCGCGCAACCTGGTCGAGCGCACACGGGCCCGGCTGCGCGACCGGATCACCGGCATCCTGGCGGACGAGCCCTACGCGGGCGTGATCGTCGCCCTCGTGATCGGCGACCAGCGCGGCATAGCCCAATCCGACTGGGACGTGTTCAACCGCACCGGCATCAGCCACCTGGTCTCGATCTCCGGCTTGCACATCACCATGCTCGCCGGCCTGGCGGCATGGACGGCCTCCTTCCTGTGGCGGCGTTCTTTCTTCACCGCCGCCCAGTTGCCGCTGGTCTTGCCCGCGCAGAAAGTCGCCGCGCTGGCCGGCGCCTCGGTGGCGCTGCTTTATGTGCTGCTGGCCGGTTTCGGCGTCCCTGCCCAGCGCACCTTCACCATGCTGGCCGTTGTCGCCCTCGCGCTCTGGCTGGGGCGGATCACGGCGGCCTCCCAAGTCCTGTGCCTGGCGCTCGGCGTGGTGCTGCTGTTTGACCCCTGGGCCATGCTGTGGCCAGGCTTCTGGCTCTCGTACGGCGCCGTGGCGGCCATCCTGTATGCCAGCGCCGGCCGGATTGGGCGGCCCCAGCGGGGATGGCGCGGCAGCCTGCTGGTGGCCGCGCGCACCCAATGGGCCGTCACGGTGGGCCTGGTGCCGCTCACCTTGCTGCTGTTCGGGCAGGTCTCGCTCGTCGGCCCGCTGGCCAACGCGCTGGCCATTCCGGTGATCAGCCTGTTCGTCACGCCGCTCGCGCTGCTCGGCAGCGTGCTGCCGGCGCCGTTGGCCGGCGCGGTACTGGGCTCTGCGCACGCCGCCGTCGAGCTGCTGGCCGCCATCCTGGGCTGGCTGGCCGCCCCGCGGCTGGCCGTATGGAGCGCCCCCGCACCTGATGCGTGGATGCTGGTGCTGGCGCTCACGGGCACCGCGTGGCTGCTGGCGCCGCGCGGGTGGCCGCACCGCTGGGCGGGCCTGGCCGCATGGAGCCCGCTACTGGCCCAGTTGCCCTCGGCGCCGCCGCCGAACACATTCAGCGTCACGGTCTTCGACGTCGGCCAGGGCATGGCGCTGCTGGTCGAGACGCAGCGTCATCGCCTGCTCTACGATACCGGCCCCCAGTACGCGCCCGGCGCCAACGGCGCCACCCGCGTGATCCTGCCCTATCTGCGAGGGCGGGGCATCGCACGGCTGGACACGCTGGTGGTCTCGCACAGCGATCTCGATCACTCGGGCGGCGCCGCCGACCTGCTGTCCACCCTGCCGGTAGCCGAGGTCCTGTCCTCGCTGCCGCCTGCGCATCCGGCGCTGCGCGGCGCCGTCCGCCGTACGCGCTGCGGCGCCGGCCAGGGGTGGCGCTGGGATGGCGTGCTGTTCGAGATGCTCGGGCCGAACCCCGCCAGCTACGGCGATCCTGGACTCAAGGCCAATGCCCGCAGCTGCGTCCTGCGCATCAGTGCGGGGGGACGGGCGATCCTGCTGGCGGCGGATATCGAAGCGGCCCAGGAAAACGAGCTGCTGCGCCGCGTGCCGCAGGCCTTGCACGCCGACGTGCTGCTCGCGCCACACCACGGCAGCGGCACCTCGTCCACCACCGCCTTCCTGGAAGCGGTGAAGCCGAGCCTGGGCGTGTTCCAGGTCGGCTACCGCAACCGCTACCGGCATCCAAAGAAGGAGGTGTATGCGCGCTATGGCGAACTGGGCATCCGCCGCCTGCGCACCGATGAGTCGGGGGCGGTGAGCCTGCATTTCGGCCGGACGCTGGAGGTCGGCGAACAGCGCCGGACGGCTGCGCGCTACTGGCACGGCCGCTAGGCGCCAGCCATGCCGCGACCGCTACCATTTCTGCGCAATCATGCGTGTCTACGGCGTACTCGCCGGTTCCGCCGCGGGCAAGCTGATCGTCACCTGCAGCCCGCCATCCGTGCGGTTCGCCGCCGTGATCGCGCCGCCGTGCGCGTGCACCACGCGCTGGGCGATCGCCAGGCCGAGGCCGTGCCCATCGACGCTGGCGCCGGCCGGGTTGGCGCCATGACTGGCACGATAAAAGGGCTCGAAGACATGAGGCAGCTCCGCCGGCGCGATGCCGGGGCCGCGGTCGAGTACATCGACGCGTGCGCCGCCGCGGACGGCGGCCACCGTGATATGTACCGCGCCGCCGGCCGCGCCATACTTGACGGCGTTGCGAATGACGTTCTCCAGCGCGCTCCACAGCAGGTCCGGATCGCCGCTAACGCTGACACAGCCCTCGGCCTCCACGATGATGCGCGGTGTCGCGTCGGGATCGGCCTGGCCGGCTTCGAAGCGCGCGTCCGCGGCGATGGCGTCCACCAGTTCGGTCAGGTCGACCGCTTCGCGCCGGGCGATGCCGCTCGAGGCTTCCAGGCGCGACAGGGTCAGCAGTTCGCCGACCAGCCTGTCCATGCGGATGCTCTCGCGCTCGATCCGTTCCAGCGAGGAGGCGATCTTCTCGGGCTGCTGGTGCGCCAGTCCCACCGCCGCCTGCAGGCGCGCCAGGGGCGAGCGCAGCTCGTGCGAGACGTCGTGCAGCAGGCGGCGCTGGCCGTCCATCAGCATGCGCAGCTGGCCGCTCATGCGGTCGAAGTCGCGACCCAGGTCGCTCAGCTCGTCGCCTCCGGCCGGCCTGGCAGTGAAGCGCGGCGCCAGGTCGCCGGCCGCCGCCGCATCGAAGGCGCTGCGCAGCGCGCGGATGCGGCGCGAAAAGTACAAGGCGAGGAGGGCGGCGAACAGCAGGCTGGCCAGGACCGCGGCAATGATGCCGGCCGCCTGCCCGACGCGCCGCCCCCAGCCGGGCTCCATGCCGGGCACCGGCCCGCCGCGCCCGCGGACGCCTTGCTGCGGCGGGCCGAAGCGGCGCGAGACCAGCGCCAGGTAGCGGCTGCCGTCGCTCGCCACCAGCTGGCGTGCGCCGCGCACGGGGCCGCCCTCGCGCAGGCTGCGTTCCGCTTCCCGGACCAGCTCGTCCGGCACGGCGCGTCCCAGGATGTCCTTGTGGCGCGCGTCCAGCACGAACACCTGCGGCCTGCGCATCTCCGCCAGCATGCCCTGCAGGGCGCTCATGCCGCCGTGCTTGAGGGTCGCGGCCGCGGCGTCGAGGGCGATGGCGGCCGGCGGGCCGGTGTCGAGCACCGGGGCCTGGCGCTGGCGCGCCTGGTCGCGCAGCCAGAAGGCGCCGCCGATGCCGATCGTGGCCGCGACCTGGGCCAGCAGGATCGAGAGGAAGAACTTCCAGAACAACCTGCCCATGCTACTCCCGGATCAGCTGGTAACCCTGCCGGTAGATCGTCTGCAGGCAGGAGCGGCCGTCCGACAGGGGGCCGAGCTTATGGCGCAGGCTGCTCAGGTGGACGTCGATGTTGCGGTCGAAGCGCGCCAGCGGCCGGCCCAGGCCTTGTTCGGACAGTTCGTTCTTGCTGACCGGGCGCCCGGCGTTGCGGGCCAGGACTTCGAGCAGGTTGAATTCGGTGCTGGTGAGGTCGAGCAACGCGCCGTCCCAGGTGGCGCGGCGCTGCTCGGGCAGCATGGTGAGCTTGCCGACGCTGATCACGACACCGGGGCTGTTGTCGTTTTGAGCATGGGTGCGGCGCAGGATGGCGCGCACCCGCGCGGTCAGCTCGCGCGGGGTGCAGGGCTTGGCGACGTAGTCGTCGGCGCCCAGCTCCAGGCCCAGGATGCGGTCGGCGTCGTCGCCGCGCGCGGTCAGCATCAGGACCGGAATGCGGCTGGCGGCGCGGATCCGGCGCAGGGCCTCGATACCGCTCATGCCCGGCATCATGACGTCCAGGATGACGATGGCATGCAGGCCGGACAGTGCTTCGCGCACGCCGTCTTCGCCGTTGTGGACGCAGGACACCCCGAAACCCTCCTGTTCGAGGTATTCCGCGAACATGCCGACCAGTTCGACGTCATCGTCGATGAGCAATACGTGATTCATGGTGCAAGGATAGCAAACCGCACGCTCCTGTCCTGTTGTCTAAAGGGAAGATTTACGCGCTTTTACATGGCTTGTCCGCGCTTTACGTGGCGGCGCAACAGAATGGCGGCACTGAACCACACGAGGAGCCACCATGAACACCTTTTCCCTGCAATTGGCCGCGGCATGGGCCGCCTGCCTGATCGCCGCCCCGGCCGCGCTGGCCCATCCCGGCCGCGACGGCCCGCCCATGGAAGGGCGCATGGCGCATGCGCGCCACGGCGGCCCTCCGCACCTGGCAGGGCTGGACCTGAGCGAGGCCCAGCAGGACCGCGTGTTCGCCATCCTGCACGAGGCCGCGCCCAAGCGCCGCGAACTCGACAAGGCCGAGCGCAAGGCGCGCGAGGCGCTGCGCGAGCTCGCCGGCGCGCCCCAGGTCGATGCGGCCAAGGCGGGTAAGCATGCCCAGGCCTTGGGCCAGGCAATTTCTGACCAGGAACTGCTGCGCCTGCGCACCGACAGCCAGGTGAGGGCGGTGCTGACGCCCGAGCAGCGCGCCCGGCTGGAGCGTGGACCACGGCGTCCGGAGCCGCGCCGCCAGCCCGGCCAGGACCCTCAGTAAGCCAAACCGATAGGACCCGCCATGCACGACCACGACCATCACCAAGGCCTTCGCGCCGACCTCGATACCATGCTGTCCCGGCCCGCCAGCCGCCGGCAGTCGCTACGCTGGCTGCTTCTAGGTGCCGCCAGCCTGCCAGTTGCCGGCTGCGGCGGCAGCGGCGCCGACGGCAACTACGGCATTACCACTTCCACCTCGACCGGCACAGGGACCGGATCCACCACAGGCGGCACCACCGTGGCCTGCACCGTGATCCCCGAGGAAACCGCCGGGCCCTATCCCGGCGACGGCAGCAACCGCAACGCCAGCGGCGTGGCCAATGCGCTGGCCTTGTCGGGCATCGTGCGCGGCGACATCCGCGCCAGCGTGGCCGGCGCCGCCGGCGTGGCCGAGGGCATTCCGCTGACGATCCGCCTGCAGCTCGTCAACGTGGCGGCCGGCTGCGCGCCGGCGGCGGGCGCCGCGGTCTACCTCTGGCACTGCACCCGCGAGGGCGGCTACTCGATGTACTCGAACGGCATCGTGAACGAGAACTACCTGCGCGGCGTGCAGGAGGCGGACAGCCAGGGGAATCTCAGCTTCACGACGATCTTTCCGGGCTGCTACGACGGCCGCGTGCCGCACGTGCACTTCGAGGTGTATCCGAGCCTGGCCAAGGCGGGCAGCGCGGCCGGCAAGATCAGGACCTCGCAGTTCACCTTTCCGATGGCGACCCTGAACGAGGCCTATGCGGCGAGCGGCTACGGCAGCAGCGCCGCCAACCTGGCGCGCGTGAGCTATGGGAGCGACATGGTGTTCAGCGACGGCTTCAGCCTGCAGATGGCGAGCGTCAGCGGCAATGCCGTCCAGGGCTATGTGGTGACCCTGACAGTAGGCGTTTCCCTCTAAACAAGCTGCGTGGGGCCGCGGTAGAACGGGTGTGCTATTAGAATGGCCTGGCTTGTTCCACCACCGTCCCCGCGACCATGTCCAAACCGCTCCTACATTTCGCCCACGGCAACAGCTATCCGGCCGGTTCCTATAACCGCATGCTCGAAGCGCTGCGCCAGCACTACGAGGTGCGCACCCTCGACATGCACGGCCACGACCCGCGCTATCCGGTCAGCGACGGCTGGCCCGGCCTGGTGGACGAGCTGATCGTCCAGCTGGAAAGTTATGGCCGGCCGGCGATCCTGGTCGGCCACTCGCTGGGCGGCATGCTGTGCGCGATGGCCGCCAAGCGCCGTCCCGAGCTGGCGCGCTGCGTGGTGATGCTGGATTCGCCCGTGGTGGCGGGCTGGCGCGCCTTGGTGTGGCGCGCGGTCAAGGGCCTCGGCCTGGGCTCGCGCTTCTCGCCGGCCCAGTTCTCGGAAAAACGCCGCCACCTGTGGCCGGACCGCCAGGCCGCGTACGAGCATTTCGCTTCGAAACCGATGTTCCAGGCCTGGGCCCCGGGGGCGCTGGACGACTACCTCGACCACGGCCTGGCGCCGCATTCGGAAGGCGTGGCCCTGCGCTTTCAGCGCGAGGTCGAATCGGCGATCTATAACAGCCTCCCGCACCACATGGGGGAGATCATCCGCGAGCCTTTTCCGGTGCCGGTAGGCTTCATCGCGGGGACCGATTCCGAAGAGCTGCGCCAGGCCAGCCTGGCGCCCACGCGCAAGCTGGTGGGCGAGAACCTGGTGATGATCCAGGGGAGCCACCTGTATCCGATGGAAAAGCCGGAAGCGACCGCGCGCCTGACGCAGGACATGATCGCCCGCCTGCTGGGGCAGCAGGCGCAGGCGAGGACGGAGCAGCTGGTGCAGGCCGGCTGAGCCGGCCCCAACGCTTATTCGCCCGGCGCGTTGAGCGGGCGGGCCTGGTTGTCCATCGAGCTGCGGAAGGCTTGCTGGCCCACCGAGCGGACCACGCGGTCGGTGGTCTTGGGATTCGGAATGCGCGAGCCGGTCAGCTGGTTGTGGTTGGTGCCGCTGCTTTCCGCGCCTGCGGCCACTTCCACCGGTTCCTCGCTGGCGGGCGGCAGGGCGCAGCCCGCGAGTGCCAGTGCGCCTGCCGCCAGCAGGGCTTTCGTTGCGATGTGCATCTCCACCTCCATGGTCAGAAAATCCCATCGTACGCACAAATTGCCATTGCGGCAATACCGTCTGTACTGACAGGCGACCGTGTCGGATATTTAGATTAAAATTGCAGGATTTTCTTCCTGTTTTGGAAACACCACGATGACTATTAAGAGCGACAAATGGATCCGCCGCATGGCGGAGGAAACCGGCATGATCGAACCCTTCTCGCCGCAGCAGGTGCGCGAGTCGGACGGCCGCAAGATCATCTCGTGGGGCACGTCTTCGTACGGCTACGACATCCGCTGCGCCGACGAGTTCAAGGTGTTCACGAACATCAACAGCACCATCGTGGACCCGAAGAACTTCGATTCCAACTCCTTTGTCGACGTCAAGAGCGATGTCTGCATCATCCCGCCGAATTCCTTCGCGCTGGCCCGCACCATCGAATACTTCCGCATTCCGCGCAACGTGCTGACTGTCTGCCTGGGCAAGTCGACTTACGCCCGCTGCGGTATCATCGTCAACGTCACCCCCTTCGAGCCCGAGTGGGAAGGCTATGTGACCCTGGAATTCTCGAACACCACGCCGCTGCCCGCCAAGATCTACGCCGGCGAAGGCTGCGCCCAGGTGCTGTTCTTCGAGAGCGACGAAGTCTGCGAGACCTCGTACAAGGACCGCGGCGGCAAGTACCAGGGCCAGCATGGCGTGACCCTGCCGAAGACCTGATTCAGCTTCGGCGGGTTGCTCGATCACCGGATCATATTTGACGGGAAACCGCATGTCCGACTGCTGTGATGGCGGCTGCTCCTCCGGCAAGCCGCCGATCGACCCGCGCTACCGGCGCATCCTCTGGATCGCGCTGTGGGTCAATGCCCTGATGTTCGTCGTCGAACTGGCGGGCGGCTGGACCGCCGGCTCGGTCTCGCTGCTGGCCGACGCCGTCGACTTCCTAGGCGACGCGGCCAATTACGGCATTTCGCTCTTCGTGCTCGCGCTGGCGCCGGTCTGGCGCTCGCGCACCGCCCTGGTCAAGGGCGCGACCATGGGCGGCTACGGCCTGTTCGTGCTGGGGACGACCTTCTGGCACCTGCGCTCCGGCACCGTTCCCGAAGCCCACACCATGGCCGCCATCGGCCTGGCCGCGCTCGCGGCCAACTGCCTGGTCGGCGCCTTGCTGTTCGCCTACCGCAATGGCGACGCCAACATGCGCTCGGTCTGGCTGTGTACCCGCAACGACGCCATCGGCAACCTGGCCGTGCTGCTGGCCGCGCTGGGGGTGTGGCAGGCCGGCAGCGGCGTGCCCGACCTGCTGGTGGCGGCCGTGATGGGCCTGCTTGGCCTGTCGGCGGCACGCAGCGTGATCACCCAGGCGCTGGGCGAGCTGCGGGTCGTGCCCCGGCCGGCCGCTTCCAGCGTGGAACTCAAGCGCCGCTAGGGTCTGT
>NZ_JBAMDH010000014.1:0-138908 GCF_036961685.1 Massilia sp. DD77 | reverse complement strand
AGCCACCTGCCAAAGCGTTTCGTTTCCATCGCTGCTCCACTGGTCGGTGAGAATGCGATTTGGATTCCGACAAAGCTCGACAGTTCAAATTCCACACGCAGCGGTGACAGCGCCTTTTTTTCTGCTCCGCCCAAGCACTCGCGTGCGAAACCGCTCTATACCACCGCACGGCCGTACAGAAAAGACAATAACCGTTGTATTTCTGCAAAACCTATCGGATTTGATAGGTATCAGCTCCGACGACATTGCTTAGCGTAACAATATTGACGCGCATTAAGTAACTGTTCCGTTGCGAGGCCCACCCGATGATGCCAGACCGCCACCCTGCCGGATTGTTCGCCAATCCGGCGACCGTGCTGACAGGAACACTCCTGTCGCTGGTGGTCGGCGCGGGCGCCCATTACGCCACCTCGCAAGCCATCGAGAGCGACGCCGTCGCCCGCTTCCGCACCATGGCGCGCGCCGCCCAGTACACGATCGACGCCCGTATCAAGAGTTACAGCGATGTGCTGCGCGGCACGGCCGGGCTGTTCCGCGCCACGGAATACACCAGCGCCGACGAATTCCACGAATACGTCAACCAGCTCGACATCGCCACCAACTTTCCCGGCATCGAGGTCATCAACTATGCGCGCACCGTCGACCCCGCGGGCCTGGCTGACATCGACCGCGAGCTGCGCGGGCGCATGCGAGCGCTCGGCATCCGCGGCGACGCCCCGCCCCTGGTGCCGCTGCCCGGCCGCGACAGCTACACGGTGCTGCTCTACATCGAGCCGCGCCTCAAGCCTTCCCTGGAAAAGCTCGGCATGGACCTGGAAGCGCGCGGCTACACGCGCCAGGTGCTGGCCCACGCGCGCGACGCCAACGTGCTGAGCGCCTCGGGCACGCGCATCGCCCTCCAGCCCGGGCCGAACCAGAGCAGCCAGGCGCTGCGCCTGCCGGTGTATCGCAGCGGCATGCCGACCGGCACCGTGGCGGAACGGCGCCAGGCCTACATGGGCTCGGCCGGCATCGGCTTCAGCGTGGCCCGGCTGGTGGGCGGCATCCTGGACGAATTCCCGGTCAAGGGCACGCGCCTGGTGCTGACCGACCTCACCGAAGTGCCGCCGGAGCCGGGCGAGGCGCCGCCGCGCGCCGTCCTCTACGACAGCCTGGCCACGGCCGAGCATCTCCACCCGCCCTTGCCGCCGGACGACGACAGCGTGATGTCGACCAGCCTGCCGATCGAGTTCAACCAGCGCCTGTGGCGGGCCGACTTCAGCATCGCCCGCTCCGCCCTGTACACCAGCTTCGACATGTACTACCCGTGGCTGGCCGGCTTCGCCGGCGGGATGAGCACGGCCCTGCTCTACGCCCTGTTCCAGACCATGGCCTTCTCGCGCCGCAATGCGCTGCGCATGGCCGAGGACATGACGCGCGAGCTGCGCGCCAGCCAGGCCAAGCTCCAGGCCAGCCACGAGAAACTGCGCATGCTGGCGGCGCACGCGGAGCAGATCAAGGAAGGCGAACGCAAGCGCATCGCCCGCGAGATCCACGACGACCTGGCCCAGAGCCTGCTGGCGCTCAAGATCGAGGCCGAGTTCCTGGCCAACCGCACCCGCGGCGGACACCGGCGCCTGCATGCGCGCGCCGACGCCACGGTGCGCCAGATCGACGTCACCATCCGCAGCGTGCGCCAGATCATCAACGACCTGCGCCCCAACGTGCTCGACCTCGGCCTGAGCGCGGCGGTCGACTGGCAGGTGGCGGATTTCTCGCGACGCACCGGCATCGCCTGCGAGCTGCTCGACGACGACGGCGACTACCGCATCGACGACCACTGCGCCACCGCCTTCTTTCGCATCCTGCAGGAATCGCTCAACAACGTGGCGCGCCATGCGCATGCCACCCGGGTTTGGATCGACCTGCGCCGGCACGCCGACATGCTCACCATGACCATCCGCGACAACGGCGTCGGCATGCAGCCGGGCTGCCGCAACCGCAACGGCTCCTTCGGCCTGGTCGGGATCGAGGAAAGAGTCGGCATCCTGGGCGGTTCGTTCTCCGTCAGCAGCGGCCCCGAGACCGGGACCACCATCGTGGTCACGATCCCGGTGACCGGCCCCAGCGTGCTGGACGGCGGCCTCGCCCGCGCGGACGCAGAGGCGGTTGCCGCTTAGCAGACAAATAATTCCTGCAGGAAGTTGTGGTTTAAAAAACACAGCTGTTATTGCTTGAGCAAGCTCAACAGTTCCACTGACTGCCCGCAGGAAAATGATTATCGCTGTCACCCATCAAGACGCCGTCTGGTCTTGTTTCACATCCACGCATGCAGGAGGACTATCGCCGTACCGCTTCAACCAACAACAGGGATCCGCAGTACCCACCATCAAAATACTGACAATAGAGGTGAACACGATGTCGACGAAAACTGAATTTGCAGCTTTTGAAGCACTTGACCTCACACCGATCAAGATGAAACTCATGCACGTGGAATCCGGCGAAGGCTGGTCCGAAGTGCGCGCCAACGCTGTCGAAGCGGAATACCGGCGTTTCCTGTTCCTGATGAAGAAATACCCCGACGAGCAGGCATCGCCGACGGTCGACGTCGACACCTTCTGGCACTACCACATCCTCGACACCATGAAGTACGCACGCGACTGCGCGCAGGCGTTCGGCTACTTCCTGCATCACTATCCGTACGTCGGCATCGGCGAGCGGGCCGTCGAGGGCGAACAGGTACGCGCGGGCGAACGCATGCGCGAACTGGTCGCCGCCGAATTCGGCGTGGTCTCGAGCGGCCAGGAAGCCTGGTGCGCCGCTCCCGGCAAGCCGCGGCTCGAAGCCGGCGATCCGGCCTGGTGCGCCGCGCCGGGCAAGCAGGCTGCGCAAGGCAGTGACAGCGCGTGGTGCGCCGCGCCGGGCAGGGCCCTGGCCAAGGGCAGCGATACCGCATGGTGCGCGTCGCCCGGCAAGGTCCTGGCCGACGCCGTGAAGACCGCATGGTGCGCCGCTCCGGGCAAGGCCCTGGCCACGGCGAACCAGACCGCCTGGTGCGCCTCGCCAGGCAAAGCGGTGCTCGGGGCCTGATTCGCCCATCCTCCCGCGGCCGGTACGGCGGACAGCTTCCGCCGCGCCGCCCGCGGATTTTTTTGGTCCCAAGCAGGCGCGTGCCCGCCCTCGGCCTTCGGCATCAGGGCGCGCAGTTCGCGGATGCGCTAGCCGCTGGCCTCGCGCATGCGCAGCACGATGGTGGCGCCGAGAATGAGAGGTGGAACGAAAGCCGGCGTGCGCCTGCCCGTTACTTGCGGCGGCCCGGCTTGGCGAAGGCGCTGGCCTGGTACAAGCTGCGGGCGTCGGCGTGGGCGCGGTCGAGGGTGCGCATGGCGGGCTTGTCGTCGTGGGCCACGAAGTAGCCGGCGCTCTGGGCGTCGACCACGATCTTGATCGCGGCGGCATCGTCGAGATTGTATTTTTCGGCGATCAGGGTCGTGACTTCGTCCAGGTATTCTTCGTAGGTCATCATCGTGGTTTCTCCGTCGGGGCCGTCATTGTACGGCCAGCCGCAGCGCCGTGGCCACGTCGGGATAGCGCAGGCGCACGCGCAGCTCGCGCTTCATGCGCGTGTTGTCCAGCCGGCGCGATTCGGACATGAAGGACAGCAGCACTGGCGACACCACCGTCTCCAGCTCGCTGCGCGGCAAACGCGGCGGGCGCGCCATGCCGAAGGCGTCGGCCACCGCGTCGAAATACTCGCCCATCTTCATGCGCGTATCGTCCACCGCATGATAGACCCTGCCCGGCCGGCCGTGCACCAGCGCCCCGATGGCGATTCGCGCCAGGTCGTCCGCGTGCACATGGCTGGTGTACACGTCCTCTTCCGCGCGCAAGGCCGGCGTGCCCTGCTCCAGGCGCTTGAGCGGCAGCCGGTCCTGGGCGTAAATGCCCGGCACGCGCAGGATCGCCAGCCGGGCGCCGCTGGCCATGGCCCAGGCGCGCAGCACGCGCTCGGCATCGACCCGGCGCCGGGCGCGCGCATTGCGCGGCGCCACCGGGCGCCGCTCGTCCACCAGGACGCCGCCGCAATCGCCATAGACCCCGCTGGTGCTGACGTAGACCATGCGCGTCACGCCGCCGAGCGCGGCGACCAGGCGGCGTGTGCGCAGGTCCTGAGGCCCGTCCTGCTGGGGCGGCGCCAGGTGCAGCACCCAGGGTGCCAGGCCGTGCAGGCGCGCCAGCGTATGCGGGCGGTCGAGGTCGGCCACCACCGGCACCGCCCCGGCGGCACGCAGCGCGGCGCGGCGCTCCGGCTGGCTGGTCAGGGCAAACACGCGGAAGCGCCCGCGCAGCAGCGGCAGCAGGCGCATGCCCACATCGCCGCAGCCGACGATGAGCAGGCGTGGACGGTCGAAGACAGGAGGCTGGGTCATGGCGGAGCGTCGGGACACGTGAGGACTGAGCAAGGCCCGGTACTCTAGCACAGCGTCGCGGGAGGCGTCCCCCGGCCCCGGCGGGGCCGGTGTAAAATAGCGCCCTTACCTATAAAAGCCCATCAGATCAACAGCTTGCACCAGCAGGCGCATAACCGACGACATCGCATGACCTACCAAGTTACCGTCCAGCCGAGCGGCCACCAGTTCACCTGCGAGGACGACGAAACCGTCCTCGCCGCCGCCATCCGCGCCGGCATCGGCTTGCCCTACGGCTGCAAGAACGGCGCCTGCGGCTCGTGCAAGGGCAAGGTGCTCGAGGGCGCCGTCGGCCACAAGCCGCACCAGGAGCGCGCCTTGAGCGAGCTCGAAAAGGCCCAGGGCGTGTCGCTGTTCTGCTGCGCCGTGCCGCAGGGCGACCTCGTGATCGAGGCGCGCGAGGTGGGCGGCAGCAGCGATTACCCGGTGCGCAAGATGCCGACCCGGATCGCGGGCATTCGCAAGGCCGCGCCGGACGTCGCCATCGTCACCCTGCAGCTGCCGGCCAACGAGGCGCTGGCCTACCGCGCCGGCCAGTACATCGAGTTCCTGCTCAAGGACGGCAAGCGCCGCGCCTACAGCATCGGCAACGCGCCCTCCTTCGAAGGCCCGCTCGAGCTGCACATCCGCCACCTGCCGGGCGGCCTGTTCACCGACCACGTGTTCGGCGCCATGAAGGAACGCGACATCCTGCGCTTCGAAGGCCCGCTCGGCACCTTCTTCCTGCGCGAGGAATCCAGCAAGCCGATCGTGCTGCTGGCTTCCGGCACCGGCTTCGCGCCGGTCAAGGCGCTGGTCGAGCACCTGATGCACCTGAAGTCCGAGCGTCCCGTGCGCTTGTACTGGGGCGGCCGCCGTCCACAGGACCTGTACATGGACGAGCTGTGCCGCGCCTGGGAAACCACGCTGCCGGACTTCCGCTACGTGCCGGTGGTGTCGGACGCCTTGCCCGAGGATGACTGGCAGGGCCGCACCGGCTTCGTGCACGCGGCCGTGATGCAGGACATTCCGGACCTGTCGGGCTGGCAGGTGTACGCCTGCGGCGCGCCCATCATGGTCGATTCGGCGCGCAGCGATTATTCGGAGAAGTGCGGGCTGCCGGCGGAGGAGTTCTACGCCGACGCGTTTACGTCGGAAGCGGATTTGGCGTAGGGCCGGCGCGCAGTGGTGGTTTCGTGCAGAATGGCAGGTTCGTCCCGCCATCTCCGCACGCTCCATGTCCCTCGCCGTCCTGCGCAACCGCAACCTCTCTTTCTACCTGTCCGCGCGCTTCCTCGGCACCCTCGCGGTCCAGATGCAAAGCGTCGCGATCGGCTGGCAGGTCTACCAGATCACCGGCAGCCTGTTCGACCTCGGTCTCATCGGCCTGGCGCAGTTCGCGCCTTTCCTGGTCCTGATCCTGTGGGCCGGCCACGTGGCCGACCGTTATAACCGCCGCCTCATCGTGGTGGCCTGCATGGCCGCCCAGCTCCTGTGCAGCCTGATGCTGGTGGCCTTCACGGCCAGCGGCAGCAAGGTGGTGTGGCCGGTGTTCGCGATCCTGGTATTGTTCGGCAGCGCGCGCGCCTTCATGATGCCGGCCTCGCAGGCGGTGCTGAAGAACCTGGTGCCTGACCGCGACTTCAGCCAGGCCGTGGCGCTCGGCTCCTCGACCTTCCACGTGGCCGTGATCGCCGGCCCGATCATCGGCGGCCTGCTCTACGTGTTCGGCCCGCAGACGGTGCACATGACGTCGAGCTGCCTGCTGGCGCTGGCGGTGCTGCTGATGTCGGCGACGCGCAGCGTGCAGCAGACCGTGAACAAGGCGCCGGTCAGCTGGCATACCCTGCTCGAAGGCCTGCGCTTCGTGCGTTCGCGCCCGATCGTGCTGGGCGCGATCTCGCTCGACCTGTTCGCGGTGCTGTTCGGCGGCGCCACCGCCCTGCTCCCCGCCTACGCCCACGACGTGCTGCAGGTTGGCCCGACCGGCCTGGGCCTGCTGCGCACCGCGCCCGGCGCCGGCGCGGCCCTGTGCTCGATCGCCCTGGCCTTCTTCCCCATCACACGGCGCGTCGGCGCCTGGATGTTCGGCGGCGTCGCCGTGTTCGGCCTGTGCACCCTGGCGCTGGGCTGGACCGGCAGCTTCCCGGTCGCCCTCGGCGCCCTGTTCCTGCTGGGCGCGGGCGACATGGTCAGTGTCTACATCCGCCACCTGCTGGTGCAGTACGAGACGCCGGACGAGATCCGCGGCCGCGTCAGCGCCGTGAACGCGGTGTTCATCGGCGCTTCCAACGAGCTGGGCGAGTTCGAATCGGGCGTGACGGCCGGCTGGCTGGGCCTGGTGCGCGCGATCCTGCTGGGCGGCGCGGCCACCCTCGCCGTCACGGGCCTGTGGGCGCTGCTGTTCCCGGTACTCTCGAAAATGGACCGCTTTCCCCACCACAAGGCCGGACAAAAGACCAGGGCCTAGCGCCGCGGCCGCGTTACAATCGGGCTCCCTTGTCACGGCTGCCCGATCGATGAACCAAACCTCGCTGAGCGTACTGCTGGTCGAAGACCACCCGACGATTGCGCGCCAGGTGGCGGGCTTCCTCGACGGCCTGCGCTGGCAGTGCGACCATGCGGACAACGGCCGCCTCGCCATCGAGCTGGCCACCCGCAACGCCTACGACGTGGTGCTGCTCGACCTCAACCTGCCCGACATCGACGGCCTGGAAGTCTGCCGGGCGATCAAGGCGCAGGCCCCCAGCAACCTGCCGGTGCTGATGCTGACCGCGCGCGACGCCTTCGAGGACAAGGCGCGCGGCTTCCGCGACGGCGCCGACGACTATCTCACCAAGCCCTTCGACCTGCGCGAGCTCGCCCTGCGCTGCGAGGCGCTGGCGCGGCGCGGCCAGCTGCACCTGCGCCAGGAGCTGCGGCTCGGTCCCCTGACCCTGCTGCCCCGCGAAAAACGGGCCCTGTACGGAGACACACCGCTGGCGCTGACCCAGACCGGGTTCAAGATCCTGCTCCAGCTGTGCAGGGAACACCCGCAAGCGGTGGCGCGCTCGAGCCTGGTGCGGACGCTGTGGGGCGACGATCCGCCCGACAGCGACGCGCTCAAGTCGCACATCTACAGCTTGCGCAAGCAGCTCGAGCAAGCCGCCGGACGCAATCTGCTGGCCACCGTCCTGCACCTGGGCTACCGGCTGGACCTGGACCCGACCGTCGGCCTTGACGCGGTACGCCAGGGTGGCTAGGACGATCCGGCGGGGCCTGTTTTCCGCGCTGGCCGGCTTCACGGTCCTGATCTGCCTGTGCTACACCGGCCTGGCGGTCGTCATCGCCTACGTCACCGAAGACATGCTGGTCGGGCGCCTGCTGGAACGCGAGGCGCGCGCCGTGACGCGCCACGTCGCACTGCACGGCAGCCTACCCGCTGCGCGCAACGAGCTGATCGCCATCTACACCAGCCATGCCGCCCTGCCCGCCGTGGTGCGGCAAGCGGCGGGGCCGTCGGCGCGGCGCGCCGAGGTGTTCGCCGGCGCCGGCCGGCACTATCACCTGCTGGCGCTGGATCTAGGGTCGAGGCGCATCTACCTGCTGGCCGACGTCGCGCCCCTGCTGGTGGTCTCGAAGGTGATCCAGGACGTGGGCGGCGTCCTGATCTTCGTGGCGCTGGGCCTGGTCGGCCTGGCCCTGCTGCTGGCCTGGTTGCTGGCGCGGCGCCTCGTGTTGCCGCTGCAGACCCTGGCCGCCGAAGCGCGCGCCCTGCGGCCGGGCGCCGCGATCGCCTTCAGCGCGCGCGGCCGTCCTGACGAAATCGGCTACCTGGCCGAACGCCTGGAATCGAGCTTCAGCGCCCTGCAGGCCGCCCTCCGGCGCGAGCACGATTTCACGCGCGACGTCGGCCACGAGCTGCGCACGCCGCTCACCATCATGAACAACATCCTGGCCATGGCGCCCGTCCCCGGCGGCGCGGAAACCGCGCAGCTTCGCGCGAGCCTGGCCGAGATGAGGAACACGGTCGATGTCCTGTTCGCCCTGGCCCGCGCCGAGCAGGTCGGCAGCGAAACCTTCGACCTGAGCGCGTGCATCGAGCAATGCCTGCTGCGGGTGCTCGAGCAAGGCGGCCGGGACGCCAGCCGCTGGCGCATCGACCTGCCGGCCCGGCTCGACGTCAGCGGTAACCCTCACCTGGCCGCACTGCTCGTCAACAACTGCGTGGGGAACTCCCTCTTCCACGGCGGCCCGGAGGCGCGGCTCGACATCTCCTGGACAGAAGGCCGCCTGGTGATCGCCAACAGCGTGAGGCCGGGAGACCCGAGGCGCGTGCAGGGCTTCTCGCATGGACAGGACCTGCTCGCGCGCATCGCCCGGGCCCTGCGCTGGGAGCTCGCCTTCCATCCAGGCCCGTCCAGCTATCGCGTGGAAATCCGTCCGGATTTCACCGCGATTTCACCAAGGCCTGGCTAAGCTGGACGCTCCATTCACCCGGAGCACGTCCATGAAATTCATGATCACCTTACTCGCCCTGTCCTGCGCCTGCATGGGCGCCGCCAACACCGCGTTCGCCCAGGTCGGCAAACTCGTCCACAAGGAAGAAAAGCGCAAGTACATCGTCTACACCCCCGCGTCCTATGACAGCGAGCCGCAGCGCGCCTTCCCGGTCGTCTTCAACTTCCACGGCGGCGGCATGAGCATGGCCGAGCAGATGCTGTACAGCCAGATGAACCGGACCGCGGA
Source organism: Massilia sp. DD77 (assembly GCF_036961685.1). Lineage (NCBI taxonomy): Bacteria > Pseudomonadati > Pseudomonadota > Betaproteobacteria > Burkholderiales > Oxalobacteraceae > Massilia > Massilia sp. DD77. The sequence continues at coordinate 129,753 of NZ_JBAMDH010000014.1, read as the reverse complement.
CCGCCATCGCTTCATCGTGGTCTACCCGCAGGGCGTCAAGTCGGACTGGAACGTGGGCTTCGACATGCCCTACCTGGGGGGAACCGACGACGTCGGCTTCACCGCGGCGCTGCTGGCGAAGCTGAAGCAGGCCTACCGCATCGATGCGGCGCGCGTGTACGCCACCGGCCTGTCGCGCGGCGGCTTCTTCGCGCTGCGCCTGGCGGCCGATTTGCCGGACGTGTTCGCGGCCGTGGCCTCGGTGGGCGGACCGACGCCGGAACCGCTGGTCCAGCATGAGGAAGCATCGAAGAAAACGGGCAAGGTCGGCGTGATGCTGATCCATGGCACCGCCGACCAGGTGGTGGCCTATGGCGGCAAGGCGACCGGCACCGGCTACCTGTCCGCCGAGGACAGCCAGCGCTACTGGGCGACACGCAACGGCCTGGCCGCCCTGCCCGCGCAATCGCGCGTGATCGATGCCGACAAGCGCGACGGCACCGAGGTGCGCTACCTCGAACAGGGCGAGGCCGGCCACAAGGTGGCGCTGGTGACGGTCAAGGACGGCGGCCATACCTGGCCCGGCGCCGATCCGTTCAATATCGGCCTGCCGATCGGGAAGACCACGCGCGACGTCGATGCCAATGAGCTGGTGTGGCAGTTCTTCAGCCAGCACCGCAAATGAGACTTGTCAGGCCAGGGACAGGGCCGCGGGGGCGGTGCGGAACTTGCCGACCTGACCCGACAGGTGCTGCGACTGCTCATGCAGCGCGTGCGCCGCGGCCGCGGCTTCCTGTACCAGCGCGGCATTCTGCTGGGTCAACCCATCCACATGGCCAAGCGCCTGGTTGATCTCGTGCACGCGGCCCGCCTGGTCGTGGCTGGCGTCCGCGATCTGCTGCATGGTGCCCGCCAGCCGGTTCACGTTGGCGACGATCTGCGCCATGGTCTGGCCGGCCTGGCCCACCAGCTGCGAGCCCTGGCCGATGGCGGTCACCGATTCGCCGATCAGGGCCTTGATTTCCTGGGCGGCGACGGCGGAACGCTGGGCCAGCGAGCGCACTTCGCCCGCCACCACCGCGAATCCCCGTCCCTGCTCGCCCGCGCGCGCCGCTTCGACCGCCGCGTTGAGCGCCAGGATGTTGGTCTGGAAAGCGATGCCGTCGATGACTGCGATGATGTCGACGATGCGCGCCGAGGCGGCGTCGATGGTGTTCATCTTGTCGACCACCTTGTCCATCAGTTCGCCGCCGCTGGCCGCGACGGAGGAAGCGCTTGCCGCCGCCTGGCGCGCGGCCTGGGCCGAGTCGGCATTACTGCGCACGGTGCCAGTCAGGGTCGCCATCGAGGCGACGGTCTGTTCCAGCGAGGACGCCTGCGAGGCCGTGCGTTCCGACAGGTGGCGGTTGCCGCCCGCGATCTCGTCGGTGACCGCCGAGATCGACGAGGCGCCCTGGCGCACCTCCTGCACGATCGAGGCCAGGCCCACCCGCATGCCGTGCAGGGTGCGCATCATCGAACCCAGTTCATCCTTCGCGCGCGAGTTCAGCTGCACGGTCAGATCGCCGCGCTCGACCGCCTCGGCGAAGGCGCAGGCACGGGCAATCGGACGGGTGACGCTGATGGTGACGATCACGGCCAGGGTGGCGGCCGTGAGCAGGGCCAGCGCCGAGATGGCAACCAGGATCCAGCGCGACTGGGCCGCCACCGTGGCGATGTTGTCGCCGGCCTGGTTCATGTCGGTCTCGATCGCCTTGATGGCCAAGTCGAGGTCCGCCACGATCTGGCGGCGCAAGGGGCTGCACTCGTTGATCAGGAAGGCCGAGAAGGCCTCCATCCGGCCGCTTTCGCGGAACTGGCGCGGGCGCGCCAGCTCCTTGGCCATCTGGCGCAGCCCCTTGCTGGCCTTGTCGAACTCCGGCCTGCCGCCCAGCACCGGCTCCAGCGCGTCGAGCCGCCCCAGGTAGGCCTGGCGCTGCTGGTCGAGCATGGCCAGCTCGCCCCGGGCCTGGGCTTCGTCCTGCACGATGAAGCTGTTGCGGGCCGTAATGCCGGTCTGCGCCAGCGATTCGCGGATCTCGTAGAGCGGTGCAAGCTGATCTTGCCGGATCGCGGTGGCGGCGTCGACGGCGCCGGCGGTAGTGCCTAGCCGGCTGAGTGCGAGAGCCGAGATGACGAGCATGAGCGCGGTCACGATCCCGAAGCAAAGCGCGAGACGGGTGCCGATTTTCAGATTGGATAACACGGTGGTCTTTCGGAGAGAGGGAGCTGCGCCGGAGCGCCTTAATGTCCGGCCCGGCCGATCTCGACCCAGCCGCGGTCGAGGTAGTCGGCGGCCAGGAGATCCTGGATAACGATCGCGTAGGCGACCGAGACGAGCGGCAAGGTGAAACTCAGCAGGGAAGCGCAGCACAGGAAGACGGGGACCAGGAGGATGAGGCCGCCCATCAGGGCATGCGCCCAGAGCCCCTTGTACCCCAGGTAGGCAACGCTCGCGAGCAGGACGCATGGCACGCAACGGGCGTCGACGATTGCCTCGCGTCCGGTGCCGGGATGCCTGAATACGTTTGCCATGTTAGCGCTCAAGTGAAAGCGCTTATTGTATGAATCAAAAACTTGCGAAGACTCACGAATTGTTGCAGTCGAGAAAATACAACGTCCCTGCGGCGCATGGCTTGCGCGGAGCGGGCGCGGCGAATTCACAGGCGCGTGTAAGATGTAATCAACGTGACAACAGGAGCAAACTCATGCAAATCAATGTCAATACCGACAACACCATCGACAAGCACCAAGGCCTGGACGAGCACGTGGAAAACGTCGTGAACTCCTCCATTGGACGTTTCAGCGATCAGGTCACCCGTGTCGACGTGCACCTGAGTAATGAAGTCAAGGAAAAGAAAGCCGACGGCGGCCAGTCCTGCATGATGGAAGCGCGTGTCGCCGGCTATGCGCCCGTGGTCGTGCACGAGCACGCGGCCGATTTGCACCAGGCGGTGCAAAATGCGGGCGGCAAGCTGGCGCGTGCGCTCGACAGCGCCCTCGGCCGCCTGCAAGACAAGAACAAGCACACCTCCCCGGTCGTCGACGATCCACTGTCCGACAAGCACCTGACGGATTCCTGATCCCTCTCCCAGCGCACGCCTCCCCGGCGTGCGCTAGGCGTTCCCGCCCTCCAGCATCGTCCTCAGTTCGCGTAGCTCAGTTCACGTAAATAACGCAGGCCCGCCAGGGCGCGGCTGCCGTACCACGACATCATCTCGCCATCGACCAGCAATACCGGAATGCCGATCTGCTTTTCGAGCGCATCCGCATGCGCCTCCGTAAAGCGGTAGGGCTCGGTCGACAGCAGCACCGCGTCGAGCTGGCCGACCAGCTGTTCCGACCAGTCGAAGCAGGGATAGCGTGCACCGCCCAGGTCCGGGATCCGCCAGCCGAGCTCGGCCAGCATCGCGGCGATATACGTGTCCTTCGAAATACTCATCCAGGGGTCTTGCCAGATGCAGTACAGCACCGTGCGCGGCGGGCCCGGCGGCCGCGCGCGCAGCAGCGCCAGCTCGCGTTCGAAGTCCGCGCACCAGGCTTCGGCCCGGTCCGCCACGCCGAAGACGCCGCCCACCAGGCGCGCCAGCGCCAGGTTGTCGTGCGGGACCAGGGGGTGGGTGACCACGATGTGCGGCACGAACTCGGCCAGCCGGTCCACAGTGGGTTTTTCATTTTCGTCAATATTGACGATCACATGGGTCGGCGCCAGCTTGCGGATCTTCTCGATATTCACATCCTTGGTACCGCCCACTTTGGGGATCGCGGCCACCGTGTCGCGCGGGTGGATGCAAAAACCCGTGCGGCCGACCAGCTGGGGCGCCAGGCCCAGGTCGCACAGCAGCTCGGTGATCGAAGGCACCAGGGAAACGATGCGCGCCCCGGGCGCGGGCGGGTGCTGGACGCCCAGGGCGTCGCTCGGGTAGGGAATCAACGTTGTCATAAGCGCTATTGGACCACTGTTGTTTATGAAACGCCACCCACCGCAGCGCAGTTGCAATGCGTTATTATTCCTTGATTGTAAGGACGTCTAGACAGCTCGAGGATCACTTGGAACACATCGGCACCTTCGGTGCTTCCCGCTACACCGCCCGCGACCTGCAGTTGTTCCGCGGCGAATTCGATCCCGCCGTGGCCGCCGCATTGGCATCCTGCGCGGTGGTGCGGGCGGCGCGCGGCCGCCGCATCGCCGACGGCGGCCGGGCGCGGCTGTATATCGTGCTGTCCGGCCAGCTGGAAGTCGCGCCCGACGCCCATGCGGGCGACGACAGCGGCACCAGCCGCATCCTGCCGGGCGAGAGCGCGGGCGAACAGGCGGTACTGGACGACGCCGTCAACCTGGCCGCCATGACCGCGGTCGAGGACAGCGAACTCCTGATCGTCGAGCCGGAACTGGTGTGGGAACTGATCGACCGCTCCAACGTCCTGGCGCGCAACCTGCTGCGCCTGCTGTCCTTCCGCATCCGCGCCGCCAACGCCCTCCTGCGCCGGCGCCAGAAGCTGGGCGAGTTCTACCGCCAGCTCTCGCTCAACGACGGCCTGACCGGCCTGTACAACCGCGCCTGGCTGAACGAGATGCTGCCCAAGCTGGTGGCGCGCGCCAGCCAGGACGGCAGCCCGCTGTCGCTGGTGATGATCGACCTCGACCACTTCAAGCGCTTCAACGACACCCACGGCCACGTGGCCGGCGACGCCGCCTTGGCCACCGCCGCCAGCGTGATCCGCAGCGCGCTGCGTCCTTCCGACTTTGCCGTGCGCTATGGTGGCGAGGAAATGATGGCGGTGCTGCCGGATACCAGCGCCCAGCTTGCCACCATGGTGGCCGAGCGCCTGTGCCAGCGCCTGCGCGAAGCGGTGGTATTCCCGGACATGCGCCTGCCCCTGCCCCACATGACCGGTTCCTTCGGCGTCGCCAGCCTCGCGCCGGGCGAGGACGAGCGCGCCTTGGTCGCCACCGCCGATGCCGCGCTCTACCGCGCCAAGGAAGCCGGCCGCGACCGGGTATGCTTCTGACCGGCTGACGGCGCGCGCGAACTGTGCCACCATGGCGCCGGACCGCACAACACAACAAGAACACGCATGAGCACGCATACTTTTCTCTGGCACGACTACGAAACCTTTGGCGCCACGCCGCGCCGCGACCGCCCGGCCCAGTTCGCCGCCATCCGCACGGATGCCGAGCTGAACGAGATCGGCGAGCCGATCATGCTGTACTGCCAGCCGGCCAACGATTTCCTGCCCGACCCGCAGTCCTGCCTGATCACCGGCATCACGCCCCAGCATTGTTTGGAACAAGGCGTGCCCGAGCACGAATTCGCGCAGGCCATCGAAGCCGCCTTCAGCGAACCGGGCACGGTCGGCGTCGGCTACAACACGATCCGCTTCGACGACGAGGTGACCCGCTTCCTGTTCTGGCGCAACCTGATCGACCCTTACGCGCGCGAGTGGCAGAACAATTGCGGGCGCTGGGACCTGCTCGACGTGGTGCGCATGGTGTACGCGTTGCGCCCCGAGGGCATCGAGTGGCCGCGCCGCGAGGACGGCAAGCCAAGCTTCCGCCTGGAGCACTTGACCGCCGCCAACGGCCTGTCGCACGACGCCGCGCACGACGCCTTGTCCGACGTGCGCGCCACCATCGCGCTGGCGCGCCTGATCCGCGCCAAGCAGCCGCGTCTGTTCGACTTCTGCCTGGAACTGCGCCGCAAGGACCGGGTGGCGGCCGAGATGGGGCTGCACCTGGACCCGTCCCAGCGCCAGCCCTTCCTGCACGTCTCGGGCATGTTCCCGGTGGAGTATGGCTGCCTGGGCCTGGTCTGGCCCCTGGCCCAGCATCCGACCAACAAGAACGAGATCCTGGTCTGGGACTGCCGCCACGACCCGTCCGAGCTGTTCACGCTCGACGTGGAGACGATCCGCACCCGCATGTTTACGCGCAGCGCCGACATGCCCGAGGGGATGACGCGCCTGCCGATCAAGAGCGTGCACCTGAACAAGTCGCCGATGCTGGTCGGGAACCTCAAGACCCTGAGTCCGGCCCTGGCGGCCCGCTGGGAGATCGACCTGGAGCGCGGCCGCGCGCATGCCGCGCTGGCGGCCGGCGGGCGCGACATGAAGGCCGTGTGGGCGCAGGTATTCCAGAAGCCCGCGTCGGCGGCCGAGGTGGACGTGGACGAGGACCTGTACGGCGGCTTTGTCAGCACCGGCGACCGCCGCAAGCTGGAATCGCTGCGCCGGGAATCACCGGCGGCGCTGGCGGGCCAGCGTCCCAGCTTCGAGGACGAGCGCCTGAGCGAACTGCTGTTCCGCTACCGCGCCCGCAACTTCCCGCAGACCTTGTCGGAGCAGGAGCAGCAGCGCTGGGAAGACCACCGCGCTGCGCGCCTGTTCGACGGGGCGGCGGGAGCCAGGACGGTGGACCAGCTGTTCGGGGAGATCGATGCGCTGTCGGAGACGGCCGATGAGCGGGCCGAGGAGATCCTGGGGGCGCTGTATGATTATGTGGAGATGGTGGCGCCGGCGAGGTACTGATCCAGGTAGTGGCTGTTCAACGAACTCGGGTCCCCGCCTTCGCGCACTGCTGTCCGGGATAAGCGATACCTCTGCCTTTGCAGAGGGTTTGTAGCAGAATTAGCAATATTTGTGCTGCCGGGAGCAAATTTTAACCGTTAGCTCGTCATACGCGCCACCGGCGCCTACGACTTCCCGCGAAGGCGGGAACCCAAGTTCGTTGCAGGTTGTTAACGTTTGTTGTAGCTACTCACGCAAACTTGGGTCCCCGCCTTCGCGGGGATGACGATTTTCAGCTAGGTGAAATTATCCCGGACAGCAGTGCGCCTTCGCGGGGACCCAAGTTCCGTCGTGGCACCTCTCACACTGGATCAGCCCCGCGCCGCATTGATCGCATCCCGCGTTTCCATCGCCACCCTCCTCGCCGCCGCCGCGAAGTCTTCACCCGCCAGCGGCTGCGCATACAGGATCGCCCGCGACGAATTGATCATCATCCCGGCCCCATCCGCCGTGCGCCCCGCCTTGACGGTCGCCTCCACGTCCCCGCCCTGCGCGCCGACGCCAGGAATGAGCAGCGGCATGTCCCCCACCAGCTTGCGTACCTGCGCGATCTCTTCCGGGAAGGTCGCCCCCACCACCAGCGCGCACTGTCCGTTGCGGTTCCATTTCTCGGCCACCAGGCGCGCCACGTGCTGGTACAGCGGCTGCCCGCCCACGTCCAGGAACTGCAGGTCCGAGCCGCCCGCGTTCGAGGTGCGGCACAGCACGATCACGCCGCGGTCCGCCCAGTCCATGTAGGGCTCGACCGAATCGAAGCCCATGTAAGGATTCACGGTCACCGCATCCGCGCCATAACGGTCGAAGGCTTCGCGCGCGTACTGATGCGCGGTGGCGCCGATGTCGCCGCGCTTGGCGTCCAGCACCAGCGGGATGTGCGGATAGGTCGTGCGCAGGTAGCGGCAGATTTCCTCCAGCTGGTCCTCGGCGCCCAGCGCCGCGAAGTAGGCGATCTGCGGCTTGAAGGCGCAGGCCAGGTCGGCGGTGGCGTCGATGATGGCCTTGCAGAACTGGACGATGGCGTCCGGCTGGCCCTGCAAGTGGGCTGGAAAGCGCGACAGATCCGGATCCAGCCCGACGCACAGCAGCGAATTGTTGCGGGTCCAAGCTGCGGAAAGTTTATTGATGAAATTCACGTCGGGCCTCTTGTTGGGATGTCATTGCAAACCCAATATTGTACCCGGCAGCCATCGCGGCTTCATCCGCAGACGGCAGGACGCGCCAGCCTGTGTTTGTTTCATGTATATTTTGACTATTCAACAACTTGTATGGACAAAGCCATCATGACGCACTCCCTCCTTTCCCGCTGGACCCGGTTCCTCGGCCTTCTCGTGATGGCCGGCACCCTGCTCACCGGCTGCGGCTATAACGATTTCCAGACCAAGGACGAAGCCACCAAGGCGGCCTGGGGCGAAGTGGTGAACCAGTACCAGCGCCGCGCCGACCTGATTCCGAACCTGGTCAATACCGTCAAGGGCTATGCCTCGCACGAGCGCGAAACCCTCGAGGCCGTGACGCGCGCCCGGGCCGCCGCGACCAGCTTCCAGATCACGCCCGAAGTGCTGAACAACCCGGAAGCCTTCCAGAAGTTCCAGCAGGTGCAAGGCGAACTGTCCGGCGCCCTGTCGCGCCTGATGGCCGTGTCCGAGAAATACCCGGACCTGAAGGCCGACACCAGCTTCCGCGACCTGCAGTCGCAGCTGGAAGGCACGGAAAACCGCATCACCGTGGCGCGCCAGCGCTACATCGCGGCGGTGCAAGACTACAACGTCACGGTGCGCAAGTTCCCGAACAACCTCACCGCCATGGTGTTCGGCTACGAGACCAAGCCTTCGTTCACCGTCGAGAACGAAAAAGCGATCTCGACCGCGCCAACCGTGGACTTCGGCAAGTAAGATGCGAAGCCCGCTGCGCACCGTCCGGGCCCTGGCCCATCTCTTGGCACTGGCGTTGATGCTGGCGCTGGCCGGCCCGGCCTTCGCGCAGCTCAAGGAAGTGCCGCCGCTGGGCGCACGCGTCACCGACCAGGCCGGCATGCTGGATGCGACCCAGCGCCAGCGCCTGGAAGCGGTACTGGCCGAGTACGAGACCAAGACCGGGAGCCAGATCGTGGTCCTGCTGGTCAAATCCACGGAACCGGAAGCGATCGAACAGTACGGCATCCGCGTCGCCGACGCCTGGAAGCTGGGCCGCAAGGGCGTGGACGACGGCGTGCTGCTGCTGGTGGCGCGCGACAACCCGAGCGCGCTGCGGCGCCTGCGCATCGAGGCCGGCCGCGGCGTGCAAGGTGTGCTTACCGATGCGCAATCGAAACGCATCCTGCAGGACGTGATCGCCCCGCACTTCCGCCAGAACCATTATTACGAGGGCCTGGTGGCCGGCGCGGGCGCCATCGCCACCCTGCTCGACAAGGAAGCCTTCCCCGCACCGCCGCAGCAACAGCTGCCGCAGCGCCAGGCGGCGGACGATGGCGGCGGCTTCTCGCTGTTCGGCATCATGGCGATCGTGTTCGGCTTCATGCTGCTGCGTTCGATGTTCCGCCCGCGCCGCCGCTCGCGCCTGGCGCCGGGCTGGGGTCATAGCGGCCTGGGCAGCGCCACGACCGGCTTCATCCTCGGCAACATCATTGGCGGCATGGGCCGCGGCGGCGGCGGCGGGGGATTCGGCGGCGGCGGTGGTTTCGGGGGCGGCGGATTTTCCGGCGGCGGAGGCAGTTTCGACGGCGGCGGCGCTTCGGGAGATTGGTAATGAGCTTTGGAGAAAAACTGAGCCGGGCATGGCGCCACCTCAGCAGCAGCAAGGCCGAGGCCAAGCGCGCCTTCCCCGACGACACCCTGAAGGCGATCGCCGACGCCATCACGGCAGGCGAGCAGACCCACCGCGGCGAAGTGCGCCTGGTGGTCGAACGCGCCCTGCCCTTCGACTGCGCCTGGGACGGCGTCACCAACCGCCAGCGCGCCATCGCCCTGTTCGCCGACTGCGGCGTGTGGGACACCGAGGACAATTGCGGCGTGCTGATCTACGTGAACCTGGCCGAGCACAAGGTCGACATCGTGGCCGACCGCGGTATCGACCGCAAGATCGACCACGCCACCTGGCAGGCCGTCTGCCGCACGATGACGGACGGTTTTAAGCAGGGCAAGTTCCACGAAGCTAGCCTGGACGCCATCGGCCAGGTCAACGCGCTGCTGCGCCAGCATTTCCCTGCCGAGGGCGCCCGGCCGAACGAATTGCCTGACAAGCCGCTGATGCTCTGAAGTGTCTACTATGTACAATGGCGGCTTTCCGACACTGCGAAAGGCCGCCATGAAACTCCAACAGAAGATCGCCATCGTCACCGGGGCCAGCCAGGGTATCGGGCTGGCCTGCGCCCAGCGCCTGGTGCAGGAAGGCGCGCGCGTCATGCTGGCCGACCTGCGCCCGGAAGGCGCCGAGGCCGCCGCCCGGCTGGGCGACGCTGCGCGCTTCTTCCGCGCCGACGTCAGCCAGAAGGCCGAGGTCGACGCCTTGCTGCAGGCCACCCTGGACGCTTTTGGGCGCGTCGACGTCCTGGTCAATAATGCCGGCGTGACCCACGCCGCGGACTTTCTCGACCTGCAGGAGGAAGACTTCGACCGCGTGCTGCGCATCAATCTGAAATCCATGTTCCTGTGCAGCCAGGCCGTGGCGCGCGAGATGGTGAAGCGCGGCGAAGGCGGCTGCATCATCAACATGTCCAGCGTCAACGCCGAGCTGACCATCCCGAACCAGGTGCCCTATGTCGTGTCCAAAGGCGGCGTCAACCAGCTGACCCGCGTCGCCTCGATCAGCCTGGCCCAGTACGGCATCCGCGTGAACGCCATTGGCCCCGGCACGATCCTGACCGAACTGGCCAAGCAGGCCGTGCTCGGCAGCCCGGAGGCGCGCCGCACCATCCTGTCGCGCACCCCGCTGGGGCGCTGTGGCGAGCCGGAGGAAATCGCCTCGATCTGCGCTTTCCTGGCCAGCGAGGATGCTTCCTACATGACCGGGCAGACCCTGTACGCCGACGGCGGCCGGATGGCGCTGAACTACACGGTGCCGGTACGCGAGTAGGAAAATATGGAGGAGCGTGGGTAGGCGCGTGTGAGGTGCCTGTAAGATATTTCCGAATCGAATGTCTGGTATCCGTATTCTAAATTGGACGCATATTCGGCGACGCAACATAATGGCACCTGTCTCCACTATTCTCCTCCAAGAAAATAGTCTTCAAGCCCGCGCAATGCGGGCTTTTTTTTGCTCTGGCGTGTGGCCAAGCCGATGAGGCTGGGTTGCGCAGCGTGTTTTTCCAACGCGGTGGATGGCCGCCACGTCCTGCATTCCTGGGCCTCGTACCCTGCTCGAGCGCGTCGGCGGCGTAGCCGCCAAGCCTACGGGTGCGGCTGCCGGCAATGGGTCCCCGACCGCCCTCACAGCTCGACCGTATACCTTAGATTTGGTTCTCGTCGACTTCCGCACGTTTGATGCTGGTCATGGATTGGTCACAATCCATCCCTATACTTGAACTCACCTGCAGTACACGCAACCGATATGCGTGATTGCAGCAGGTGTGGTGCGCCAGGGGCGCAGCACACCAACCGCTTACGCGTCTCTTGGCCCGATCTTGGGTTGTGCCCGCCGTTTGCTGGCGGGCATTTTTTTCTGCTGATGAGAAACATGCGGAAAAAAAGTTGCGGTATAGCTTGAAGCCGCTCCCGATTTGGCTATCATGAAGCTCGCCCTCCCGATTCTCTCATCAGTAGCAGACAGGAACGGCGTCGACGAAACGATACAGGGAGCTTGTCCTATGAATCTACGTGCCACCCACACCCCATCGCCTTCGCCCGGAAACGACCCTACGCCTGGCCGGCGCCATCACCAGGCTGGCGATCTCATCCTTAGTGAACTGAATCCGCATGTCGTGGTCGACCAGCTCGACGGCGACACTGTGCCACTCAATTTGCTGACCTTCGGCAACGTGCGCGAAGTCTGCCCGAAGTGCCGGCACACCCATCTCAAGCTCGTGCTGCGCCAGAGCAGCGTGCGCATGGCCCATCTGTTCTGCGCGGACTGCGAAGCCTGCTTCGACGCCCACTACGATAACGGCGTTTCCGCACTGACTATTTGAGTGCTGGCAGCGTGGGCAACAGGCTGGACGGCGTGCTAAGCTAGGCGTTTTATTGTCCTGCCCGCCACGCCCGCCATGCCTGCCCTGCCTGCCCTGCTCCCGTTCCTGCACGATCCGAAGTACCGGCTTGCCTTCCGCTCGATCGCGCTCGTCCTGTTTGCCGGCGTGGTCATCGCCGGCTCCATCCCGGGCGCCCGCGCCGAGGTCGGCCTGTACCTGACGGGCCTGGTGCTGCACGGCCTGACCTATGCTTTCCTGGCGATCCTGTGGTTCCTGGGCAGCAGCGGCAACACCGCCGCCCGCGCGCTCAAGGCCGTGCTGGCGATCGCCCTGATGGGCGCCTTCGACGAAATGGTGCAGAGCTTCCTGCCCTACCGCTCGGGCGACATCCGCGACTGGATGATCGACGTGAGCGCCGCCACCATCGCTTCCACTCTCCTCGCCGTCTGCCTGCCGAAGGCCGCAGCCGTACCACAACAGTGATCCGGATGCGCGGACCGAGTTCCGTGCGTTCGCCTTCTTCTTGATCCAGTCCCGCTCCAACCCGAGCCAGCTGGAACGCCTGCCGAGTTCGTGCCTCTTAACAGCGTGGCACGCTGCATCGTCACGCACCCACTGAACCCAAAGAACAAGGAGCAAGATCATGAATGGAAGACAACAGAGCGTGGTCCTGGCGGGCATGCTGGCGGTGGCGCTGGCCCTGTCCGGCTGCAAGGGCATGCAGAGCAGCGATGCGGCCGGCGAGACCGGCGGCGGCACCCTGGGCAGCTCGACCGCCAGCGCCCAGGCGGGTGCTGGCGACAAGGGCGACTACGGCGCCGGCACCAGCGGTAGCCCGGGCAGCAGCGGGGCCATGGGCGCGAGCGGCAGCAGCGGCGCCACCGGCAGCAGCGGACAAGCCCAGGCCGAGCTCAAGCAAGGCGCCATGAGGACGCCGAACAGCACCGTGCTGGCCATCGAGACCGTGCCCAGGGCGGCCGCCGCCACCGGCGCCGCCGGCAGCAGCGGCGCGGCCGGTGCCACCGGTTCCAGCGAGGCCTACCGCATCACCGTGCGCATGGACGACGGCAGCACCCAGGTGCTCACCCAGGACAGCATTCCCGACTTCCGCAGCGGCGACCGGGTGCACGTGGACGGCGGCGCCATCCACCGTTAGCGCTCGGCAGCGTGCATCCGTCCGGTCAAGCCAGGCGGCCGCGCCCCCTCGCTGCGCAAGGTACAAGGGCCCCGCCTGCCGCCGACGAAGGTCGTACGACAGACGGGGCCGTTCTAGGTGGCCGTGGGTCACCCCGCGCCTCCGCGCATGCCTCCGCTCATCCCTCCGCTCATGCCTCCGGGCGCGGCAAGGGGCCGCGAGGGCCCCGGCCGTTCAGGGATGCGACTGCGTCCCCGCCGGCATGGCCGGATCGCCCGTTTCCTCCGGATCGCGCGGCTGCAGGCTGACGTTGCGCGTGGCCGCGCTGATGATTTCCAGCGGCAGCTTCGGCGTGCGGTCCGCGTTCAGCAGCCCGTTCGCCTCCTGGAAGGTGTCGGTGAACTGGGTGTAGCAGAAACCACTGAACATGAAGGTTTCGTTCACCACCTGCAGCAGGCGCCGGTACGAGACCAGGAAGCTTTCCGAGGTGTGCGCGCGGGTGTAGCCCCAGGTGGTCTTGTCCGCTTCCGGATCCTGCTTCTGGTCGTAGGCGATGCCGCCGAACTCGGTCAGCACGATCGGCTGGCCGCGGTGCGGGAAGCCGTCCAGGGTCAGGATGCGGCCGCCCGGACGCCGTTGATCGAACAGGGTGCGCACCGGATCGGTGACCGCATAGCGCGCCTGCAGCTTTTCCGGATCGGCATCGTAGTCGTGGATGCCGAGGATGTCGGTGGCCGAGGCTTCCCAGCCGTCGTTACCGATCACCGGGCGCGTGGAATCGAGGGTGCGCGTCAGGTGGTACAAGGCCTCCACCGCGTTGCGGTGGGCCTGGGTCAGGGTCAGGTTCGGTACGCCCCAGGACTCGTTGAAGGCCACCCACACGATGATGCAGGGATGGCTGTAGTCGCGCTGGATCGCCTCGGTCCATTCGCGCACCATGCGCGTGATGGCCCGCGAGCTGAAGCGGTAGGCCGAGGGCATCTCTTCCCACACCAGCAGGCCCAGGCGGTCGGCCCAGTACAGGAAGCGCGGGTCTTCGATTTTCTGGTGCTTGCGCACGCCGTTGAAGCCCATCAGCTTGACCAGTTCGACGTCGCGCTTCAGGTGCTGGTCGGAGGGCGCCGTCATGAAGGATTCCGGCCAGTAGCCCTGGTCGAGCACCAGGCGCAGCTGGTAGGGACGGCCATTGAGCATGAAGCGGTCGCGGTTGATCGAGACCGAGCGCAGCGCCGTGTACGAGCGGATGCGGTCCAGCACCACGTCGCCACAGCGCAGGGTGACCTCGGCGTCGAGCAGGGTCGGGCGTTCCGGACTCCACAAGATCTCGTTGCGCGAATCGTCGATACCGGGGTCGGACAGCGCGATCTTGCGGTTCGCCTCGCCGGCCAGCAGCTTGTAGTAATCGTCCGCAAGCAATTGCTCGCCGTGCCAGATCTTGACCTCGACGAACAGTTCCTGCTGGATGTCGCCGGCGGCAAACACCTCGCAGCCGATCTCGTAGGTTTCGAAGATCGGGGTCCAGCGCAGCGAGGCGATGTAGGTCTGGGCCACCTGTTCCACCCACACGGTCTGCCAGATCCCGGTGGTGCGCGGATACCAGATCGAATGCGGTTCGAGCAGCCAGTCCTGCTTGCCGCGCGGCTTGGCCAGGTCGGCCGGGTCGTCCTCGACCCACACGGTGACGGTCTGCTTGCCGTCGGCCTTCATGGCGCCGGTGATGTCCGCCGAGAACGGGGTATGCCCGCCCTCGTGCTCGGCCACCAGCTGGCCATTGACCCACACCCGCGCGATGTAGTCGACCGCGCCGAAATGCAGGATGGTGCGGGAGCCGTTGGGCATCATCTCGAAGTCGCGCTCGTACCAGACCACCCGGTGGAAACCGGTGTCCTGGATGCCGCTCATTTCGGTTTCCACCGCGAAGGGCACGGTGATCTCATGGGTCCATTCGGCGACGCCTTCCGGCATGCTGTAGCGGCCTTCGTCGTCGAAGCAGAAGCGCCACTTGCCGTTCAGGTTCAGCCACTGGTCGCGCACCAGCTGGGGACGGGGATATTCAAACTGATTCATTGTTGTCCTTTCTGTCAGTCGGAACCGGAACCAGGATCCGGCCCTGTCGTCCATGCTTGTTGTAGGCCGCCAGCGCGATGGCGGCGGCTTCTTGCGCCTGTCCGGCCCGGCACAGGGCCACGCAGGCGCCGCCGAAACCGGCGCCGGTCAGGCGCGCCCCGAGCACGCCCGGCGCCGCGCGCAAGGCAGCGCACAGCTCGTCGAGCTCGGGGATCGATACTTCGTAGTCGTCGCGCAGGCTGAAGTGCGACGCATTCATCAGTTCGCCGAAGCGCTCGGCGCTCACGCCGCCGGCGGCTTCCAGCACGCGCAGGTTTTCCTGCACCACGTGGCGCGCCCGCTCGCGCAGCGGCGACGGCAGGCCTTCCACGGAGCCGGGGTCGGTGACGTCGCGCAGCGCCGGCACGCCCAGCCTGCGCGCCGCTTCCTCGCACTCGGCGCGGCGCTCGTTGTACTTGCTGGCCGCCAGCTTGCGCGCCACGCCCGAGTCGATCACGATCACTTCGGCATCCGGCGGCAGCGGCACCAGCCGGTGCTCGAGCGAACGGGCGTCGATGAAGAGCATGGTTTCCTGGTCGGCCAGGCTGGACGCCATCTGGTCCATGATCCCGCAATTCACGTGCGCGTACTCGATCTCGGCGCGCTGGGCGATCTGCGCCAGCCTGACGTCGTCGAGCTCGAAGCCGAGCAGCGCGCGCAGCGCGCGCAGGGTCGCCACCTCCAGCGCGGCCGAGGACGACAGGCCGGAGCCGACCGGCAGGTTGGTCTCGACATAAATGCGCAGCGGCGGCACCTCGATGCCCTCGGCCTGCACCAGGCGGATGCAGCCTTCGATATAGCTGCCGTAGCCCTGCGGCGCGCTGCCGTCGCGGGCGAAGGTGACGGTCGCGTCGAAGGTCGGCGAATAGAAGTGGAAATGGTCGTCGCCGCTGCGGCTCATCGCCACCAGCGTGCGCTGCGGCGTGGCGGCCGGTAGCATGAAGCCGTCGTTGTAATCGGTGTGCTCGCCCAGCAGGTTGACACGTCCGGGGGCCGAGGCGTTCACCTCGGGCGCGCCGCCAAAAAAGGTGTCAGTCGTAAGCATCGTTATTGCGCCTCCAGCCAAAGCGGCCGCTTGCGGCCATGTACGTCCAGCGCCGGCCAGGCCGGGTCGAACGTGAGATTCTCGAGCCCGTCGGGGCCGAGCAGGAAAGTGTCTTCGATTTTCAGGCCCTCGAAGCTGGGGTTGAACGCGAACGCCATGCCGGGCTCCAGCTGGGTGGCGGTACTGGCGGTGGCGACGATCTCGCGCGCCAGGTAGCCGGTGATGCCACCCTGGTGGTGCTCGCGGATCGCCTCGTCGCGGTCGGCGTGGCGGTAGGCCTGGGCCAGCGCGTGGTACACGGCCGACAGCGACTTGCCCGGCACCACCGACGCCAGGCCGGTCGCCTCCACGTCCATCAGCGCGCGCTGCGCCTCGGGCGCGGCGCCGAAGCTGACGAAGCGGGTCAGGTTCGCGTACAGGCCGTGGCGGCGCGCGCAGAACACCAGCATCGCGTGCTTGCCGATGCGTTCGTGCGACGGCGTCGGGTGGCGGTACAGCGGCAGGCGCCGTTCGCCGGCCGCCAGTACCAGGGCCGGATGGATGCCGCGCCGCCACAGGGCGTCGGCGCCGGCGCCGGCCAGCTCATACTCGGTCCAGTCCGGATGCGCACGCTGCAGCACCTCGCTCATCGCCTCGGCCGCCTCGCGCCCCAGGGCGCGATAGCGGTCCTGTTCCGCCGGCCCGAGCACCATGCGGCGCTGGCGCAGGCCGAGCGGCAGCGGCTGATCGCCGTTCGCCGGACGGTCCGACAGCACCGCGCGGCCGCCGGCGGCGTTCGCCACGAAACGGGCGCGCAGCTCGGGCTCGGCCCAGGGCTCGATGTGGAAAGTGAAACCCGGCGGCACTTCCTCGTTGCGCAGGCGCTCGGCCTCGATCTCGTCGGTGAGCACACAGGCTTCGTCATCCGTCACCAGCACCTCGGCCACGCCGGTCTCGGCGGCATGCAGCACCGCGCTCGACCCGCCCCCGGTGATCCAGGCGAACCAGTCCATGCCGCGCAGCCGGATGGCGCCGGCGCCCGCCTGCTGGAGCGCGGCGCGCAGCACGGCCAGCTTGTCGCTGACCTCGGCGGTGCGCGCTTGTGCGCCCATCATTCGGCGTCCTCCAGGTCGACCTCCACCTGCTGCAGCTCGTAAGCGGTGGTTTCGGGCAGGACGTCCATGGCGAACATGCCGGCCGCCAGCTCGGTGCCGGCCAGGTACTTGAGGCGGTCGCGCGTGCGGTAAGGCGGATAGAACTGGCAGTGCAACTGGGTTTCCGGATGCTCGGCGCCGTCGGTCGGCGCCTGGTACCAGGCCATCAGGTAAGGGAAAGGCCGGTTCCACAGATTCTCGAACTTGAGCAGCACGGTCTTGAGCGCGCGCGCCAGGCCGTCGCGCTGGGGCGGGCTCAGGGCGGCGAAGTCCTTGCACGGCGCGGTCGGCATCACCCAGACCTCGTAGGGATAGCGGGCGCAGGCCGGCACGAAGGCGATCGCATGCTCGTCCTGGTACAGCACGCGCTTGCCGTCGGCGGCTTCGTCGCGCGCCATGTCGCACAGCAGGCTGGTGCCGTGCTGCAGGAAGTATTCGCGCTCCTGGGCCAGCATGCGCGCCGGCACGGCGGGCACGAAGGGATAGGAATAGATCTGGCCGTGCGGGTGGTGCAGGGTCACGCCGACTTCGGCGCCGCGGTTCTCGAAGGGCAGCACGTAATGGATATGCGGCTGGCCGCCGATGCGCACGGTGCGGTCGCCCCAGACGGCCAGCAGCAGCGAGATGCGCGACAGCGGCAGGTGGGCCAGCCCGCGGTCCGGGCTTTGGGTGAACACCACCACCTCGCAATGGCCGTTGGCGGGCGCGGTCGGCACCGTCACGGTCGGCGGGTCGTGCGACTCCAGCGCCAGCGACGGGAAACGGTTGTCGAACACCGCGATCTCGTAGTCGCCGGCCGGCATCTCGGTCGGGTGCTCCGGGTCCCTGGTCGGCGCCAGCGGGTTGTATTGCGGCGGCGGCTGGTAGGTACGGTTCTGGCGGAAGGCCGCGTAGGTCACCCATTCGCCGCGTAGCGGATGCCAGCGCAGGTGCGGATTCGCATGCTGGGGTTCGGCGAAGGGACTGGGCGCGACGAGCCCCTCCGGAATCGGCTGGTTGCTGTAGAGAGTGAGATTGCGTCCGTCCGGTTTTTTGAGGTCTTTGCTATGCATGGCAATCAGTAAATTGTCGGTCACGTCCGGCGCGAACAGCACATCGAATCGGGCACGCTGAATCGAGGCATGCCGATCGATGCCCTCGCGAGTGAGAACCGATCCTAACATGCTGTTTTCGCCACATTTTCTGTACAGACACGAGGCATTTTCCGAGCGTCAATGACCCTGTCCGCAGAGTGCCTGCCCCCCTTCGTGCAACTGCTTGACTCTCCTAGGAGAACGCAGAAGGTAGCGCTAACACCACCCACCAGTGTAGTTCAATTCCTACGCGATGATTAGAAAAATTTACACATTTTGGCGAGCCAAACGCTTACAGGCTGAGCAGTGGCTCAGAAGCGGGTCTGCTGAGGTAGACAGGTCTGGAAGGAGGGAGAAACACAGAGGACCGGCCGCGCTGGCCGTAGGGAGGACCGGGGCGGGCAGCCGGCTCCGCCGTCCACGCGTTCGACCGGTGCATGCATCGGCATGAGGCGATTCGAACTGCGAGCGCTGCTTGAACGCGTCGACCTTCGTCATCCAAGCCATTGGCTTGGATGACCCCGTCCACCTGCCCGCTATTTCGCGAGTTCGACCAGCACCGCCGTGTACATCTGCAGGTTCAGCAGCAGCTGCTTGGTGGTGATGAACTCATGTTCCGAATGCCCGGTGTAGACCTTGCCCGGCATGGTCGGCCCGAAGCTGACGGCGTTCGGGAACAGGCGCGAGTTGGTGCCGCCGCCCACCGAGATCGGCTTCGGGTCCTTCATGCCGGTGAAGTACGAGAATACGCCCATCAGGGTCGGCAGCTGCGGTGGATTCTTCTGCATCCAGGGTTCGCCGATGCGCACCGTGATGTTCGCCAGCGGCAGGCGCCGGCCCTGCCACTGGGCCAGCGCCGCGTTGACCTCGCCCGTCAGCTGCTCGGTGCTCTTGCCCTGCGGCCGACGCATGTTGATCGAGACCTCGATGCCGTCGTCGCGCTGCTTGATGACGGTGGGTGCGAAGGTCATCGGCCCCATGAAGCCGTCGCGGTAGGCGATGTTGCCGAACTTCTCGCCGTGGATACCGGTGCCGACCATGTCGTTCAGGTAGTTCACCACGCCGCCGGCGGTGGTGTTGGGCCAGTCATGCACGGCCAGGGCATCCGCCAGCATGCTGATGGCGTTGACCCCGTCCTCCGGCTTCGAGGAGTGGGCCGACACGCCCTTGGCGTCCACCGCCAGGTTCTTGCCCTGCCACGCGAAGCCATAGCGCATGCCGTCCTGTTTCGCGGCACGTGCGCGGACCAGCTTTTCCAGTTCCGGCGTGGCGTTGGCGATCAGGGCCCGGGCGTCTTCCGGGATCTGGCTGCCGAAGAAGCCGCCGCCGAATTCCGCGATATGGGGCACGCCTTCCGGCACGGTGTCGGCCCCCTGCTTCGGGATGGTCACGGCCACGGTGCCGTAGCCCTTCTCGGCCGTCACCGCCGGATACTCGGCGTCGAGCGTGATGTTCATCTGCGGCGGTTCGTGGGTCTTGAGGAACTCCACCAGCGGTCCCCAGTCGGATTCCTCGCCCATGTACACATAGAGCTCGATGCGCTTGGACAGCGGCACCTGGCGGTCCTTGATCGCCTTCATCGCATACAGTGCGGTGGCGATCGGTCCCTTGTCGTCCTCGGCGCCGCGCGCCAGCAGCTTGCCCGGTTCGCTCGTGCGGTCCAGCACGAAGGGCGACTTCTTCCACTTGCCCGGGTCGACCGGCTGCACGTCGCCGTGGGTGATCACGCCCACGCGTTCCGTGCCCTTGCCCAGGCCCACGATCACGACCCATCCGTGGTCGACGTAGTCCAGGCCCAGGCGCTGGGCTTCCTGCTTGAGCGCGGTCTTGAAGGCGATGTGGACGGGGTTCCGGTCCGACGGGACTGTCGGGTCGGCCACCGTGTTGTAGCTGACCAGCCGGGCCAGCGTCTCGACGATGTCGTTGCGGTAGGTCGCGGCGGCGTACTTGGCGGCCTTGACGGCGGGCTCGCCGGGGGTGATGGCGGATGCGGCATGACCCGCCGCGGCGGTCGCCAGCAGCAGGCTGGCAAGCAGTGTTTTTCGAACCATGTGGCGCTTGTCTCCAGGGTGCATATTGCAAATTGCATAAGCGCAATGAGTCTAGCATAGGGGGCGTGCGCGCGTTGTCGGTGCTTCGCGTTATGGTGGCGGCATCCACCATCACTTCAGGGCACGTCGAAAAACCTGCTGCGCCTTGCATGCGCGATCTGCGATGCTCATCGTACGCCTGTACGATTGCGCTTCTCGACCGCAACTGCCGCCGCTCGCGACGGTTCTTCGACCCGCCCTTCCGGAGCCGACATGAGCGCCAAGACCATCCACCGCATCCACCCGGCGCAGCGCGACGACATCGGCGACCTGGTGACGCGCCGGCCGCTGCCGAACCCGCTGCTCGAGCAGCTCGATCCCTTCCTCTTCCTTAACCACCATGGACCGCAGACCTATCCGCCGCACAACCGCGGCCTGCCCTTCGGGCCGCACCCGCACCGAGGTTTCGAGACCGTGACCTTCATCGTCGAAGGCAGCCTGGCGCACCGCGACAACGCGGGCCACGAAAGCGTGATCCGTGCCGGCGGCGTGCAATGGATGACGGCCGGCAGCGGCATCGTGCATGCGGAGGTGTCGCCGCGCGACTTCCTCGCGCGGGGCGGCGCGGTCGAGATCCTGCAGCTATGGGTGAACCTGCCCTCGCGCCTGAAGATGAGCGCGCCGGCCTATACAGGCTTGCAGAGCGACGAGATCCCTGTCCTGGAACTGGACGAGGGCAAGCTTGCGATGCAGCTGATCGCGGGAGAATGGGAAGGCAGGCAGGGCGCCATCGCGTCCCTGACCGGTGTGTTCATGAGTACGCTCGACATGCGGGCAGGCGGACATGTTCGCGCCACCGTCCGGCCACCGCGCAGGGTCTTCCTGTATGTGGTGCGCGGAAGTATCGTCGTGGGCGGCCATGACGATCCCATCAGCGCATACCAACTTGTCGAGCTGGACGACGACGGTGACGCAGTGGAGCTGCGCACCGAGTCAGGCGCCCTGCTGCTGTTCGGCCATGCCGAACCGATTCGCGAGCCCGTGGTGGCGCACGGGCCTTTCGTCATGACCACCCGCGCCGAGATTGCGCAGGCGGTCGCCGATTACCAGGCGGGACGCTTCGGATCAGCGCTTGGCTAAGGCCAGGACTTTGCCGGCGGCAGTGCTGACCACGACTTCGTCGGGGATGCGGTCGCCGGTGAAGCTGAAGCGCACATCCTTGTCGACGGCCACGAACTTGTCCTTGCCCACGTGGATGATTTCCATCGGGCCGTCGCCGAGGTCGGCGGTGAGCACGCGGCTCTGGCCGTTGACGGTGCCGCTCACGGTCAGCACGCGCCCATCTTCCAGCCCATACTCACCCTGCACGCGGTCGAACATGAAGGGCTTCATGCGCACTTGCGCAGGCTGGCTGCCAACCACTTCGACGCGTTCGGTGCCGGCTTGCGGACCAGCGGCAGCGGAGAAGGACAAGACGGCGGCGCCGGCGAAGAGGACGAGTTGTTTGATGCGCATGATGTAGTTCCTTTCAGGTCGATTCTAAAAAACGGACCTGGCGGCAAAGCTTGCGATCGCAGGTCCCACGTTGTTCAGTTTCGCCAGCTGCTCACTGTGTTTGTCTGGCGATGTAGACAGTGTAGCCAGGCGCCGAATGCAAACAAGCGGAGTGAGACCGAAGCGCGAAATGGCGCGACGAATTGCGGAAAACGGGGACTAGACGGGAGGTGCATATGCGTGCACAGGCGCGATGTCTGCATGCGGTGCATACGCGTTTTCCGGCGTGTTTCGGGGATGCATACCGCAAGCTGTATATGCTTGTTCCAGCGCATGCCTTATTTTGTATAGGGCCCGTACCTAAAGGCTGCGTTGGCGATAGGCCTGGGATTGGCGGCTTCGCCGCCGACACGCTCAACGCACGCTTGCGTGATCGATCATGCGTCGCTTGAACCGCGTCGGCGGCAGAGCCGGCTGCGCGCCCCGGCCAACCCTACCATTGCGACCGTGCGTCTGCATGCGGCGCGATGCCGTAGAGTATCCGCACCGACTACTCATACAGCCTTGACCCATGCACCCAGTCCCCCTCGCCGCCACTACCCGCGGCTACGCCGACACCGGCTACACCATTGAAAATGTGCACGCCGGTTCGGTCGCCGTCGTCGACCTCCAGGGCCGCCTGCTGTGGCAGGCCGGCGATCCCCACTATCCGACCTTCACGCGCTCGGCGCTCAAGCCTTTCCAGGCCCTGCCCTTCATCCTGTCCGACGGTCCGTCGCGCTTCGGCCTGGCGCGCGAGGAGCTCGCGCTGCTGTGCGCCAGCCATTCCGGCGAAGAGCGCCACCTGGCCGGCGTGCGCTCCATCCTCGGCAAGATCGGGCTCGACGAGAGCCACCTCGAGTGCGGCTGCGCCACCCCGCTCTATTACGAAGCCGTTGGCCAGCCGGCGCCGCAGGACGGCAACTGGACCCCGCTGCACCACAACTGTTCCGGCAAGCACAGCGGCTTCCTGGCCTGGTGCCGCCTGCACGGCGCGCCGACTCGCGGCTATGTCGAGCGCGCCCATCCGCTGCAGCAGGCCATTCGCGACACCCTGGCGGACACCGTGGGCCTGCCGGCCGCGCAGATGGCGGTCGGGATCGACGGCTGCTCCGCGCCCAACTACGCCATGCCGCTGGCGCGCCTCGCGCACCTGTATGCACGCCTGGCGCAAGGCGCGGCCGATCCGCAGCTCGGCGGCGCAATGGGCATCCTGTGCGATGCGATGACGGGCCGGCCGGACATGGTGTCGGGCGAGGAACGCACCGACCTGTTCTGGATGACGGCCGGCGGCGGCGACTGGGTAGCGAAGATCGGCGCCGACGCGGTGCAGGCGATCGGCGTGCGCTCGGCCGGGATCGGGATCGCGGTCAAGATCCAGGACGGCGCCAGCCGCGCCCTCCATCCCGTCACCTACAGCGTGCTGGAACAGCTTGGTCTACTGAACGATGCGCGGCGCACCCTGCTGGAGCGCTACCGCCAGCCGTCCATCAAGAATGCGCGTGGCGCGGTGGCCGGCGACGTGCGGCCGCTATTGACGCTGCAGAGTGCGCGCTGAGCCTCAGGCCGCCAGCCGCCGCAGCATGGCCGCGATGGCGTCGAGCACGGTATCGTCTTGCCAGTAGAGATTGTGCGAGAGCGGATTCCAGCTCTTCAGCACCGTGTCCAGCACGCCGCCGCCGGCATTGATGGCGCGGTCCTCGACCAGGGCGCGGTAGCCGCCGGACAGCGGCTGCAGCGGCCAGCCGAGCGCGTCGTCCGGGTCGTAGAAGTTGATCCACTTGAACCGGCTGGCCGGCGGACGGATCGGGATGATGTGCATTTCCTTGTGGGCGGCGACGAAGATCGGGATGTTGCACCCGGTGGTGACCAGGCCGCCGCAGCTGCCCGCGGCCAGGAAGCTGCGCTCGCTCGCCGTCAGGGCGCGCCCGTAGGCCTGCTGCGCCCACAGGTCGATGTTGCGCCAGATGCCTGCGCCCACCGGCTTGGCCTCGGCCGCCTTCTGGGCGTCGTAGATGTAGCTCGACAGGACCTGGCAGCCCAGCGACTGCGCCAGGAACACGACCGGCATGCCGGGCCGCAGCGTGTGCGCGGACATCAAGGCGCGCGCGATCTCGCCCTGGGCCAGTTCGTACACCGAGCCCGGGATCTCCTTGCGGTTTTCCAGCCCGGCCGCGTCGCCGAAGCCGTACAGGACGAACTTGCGCAGGTCGTCGTAGCGCAGCGCGCTTTGCGACTTGGTGCGGTCCCAGACCAGCAGCTGGTTGTCCTGCAGGATCTTCTGGTAGTACACCGAGCGCATCACCACCTGGCCCGCCAGCGCGCCCAGGCGGGTGCGCAGGGCGTCCATCAGCGCGTCCGCGTAATTCGGCGGCGTCACCCCCATGCCGTGCACCGTGATCAAGGCCACTTGCGTCATGCTTCCTTCCCCATCCCGGCGCTGCGTCCGGCCATGGCGCTAGCCTACCAAATTTTCGCGCGCGCACGGCCGGGCTGGCGGTTCAGGCGATGGCACAATGGCGTATCCGTTCATTTCTCTCGACTGGCCCCATGGAGCTTTTGTTCGACCGCTACCGGCAGGCGATCCGCGACCTCGACCTGGCCGGCGTAAGCTCGCCGCAGGCGATTCCCGCGGCCTTCCTGCTGGCGCGCGAAGGCCGCTACAGCAGCCACTACATTCCCTTCGAATCCGTGAACCCGGCCGCGCGCGTGGTGGTGGTCGGCATCTCGCCCGGTTTCGCGCAATGGAAGAACGCGATGCGCGAAGCCCGGCGGCAGATGGCGGCCGGCGCCTCGGACGAAGACGCCCTGCGCGCGGCGCGCCTGACGGGCGCCTTCAGCGGCGCGATCCGGCCCAATTTCGTGGCCCTGCTGGATGCGATCGGCCTGCAGCGCTGGCTCGGCATCGCCAGCTGCGCCACCTTGTTCGACGTCGACGCGCCCCTGGTGCAGGTAAGCGCGATCCTGCGCCATCCGGTGTTCGTCGACGGGAAGAACTACAGCGGCACGCCGGCCATGCCGCGCCAGGCCTTCCTGCGCGAGGAAATGCTGCGCTACTTCGCACACGAGGCGGCGATGCTGCCCGAGGCGCTGTATGTCCCGATGGGGGCGAGCGTGAGCGAAGGGCTGGAGTGGCTGGCGGAGCGCGGGGTATTGCGGGCGGACCGGATACTGCATGGGCTGCCGCATCCGTCGGGGGCGAATGCGGAAAGGGTGGCTTACTTTTTGGGGAGGAAGGAGAAGGCGGCCTTGTCGGGGAAGACGAATGGGGAGATGATCGATGCGGCGCGGGTGCGCTTGGTGGAGCAGATGCGCTTGTTAATGGCTAACAGCTAGCTTGATTGGTCTGCTGCAGAACCTGGGTCCCCGCCTTCGCGGGGATGACGGTTTTACGGTTAGCGTAAAAATATGCGTTCACCACTGCCTTGGGCACGGACGGTTTTACGGTTAGCGTAAAAATATGCGTTCACCACTGCCTTGAGCACGGACGGTTTTACGGTTAGCGTAAAAATATGCGTTCACCACTGCCTTGAGCACGTCATCCCCGCGAAGGCGGGGACCCAAGTTTGCGTGCACGGAAGTTAGCGCGTCCCGATCTCCAGCTCAAACGTCCCCACCCCATCCACACCACCCCGTACGCTATCCCCCGGCCGCAGCGCCCCCACCCCCGACGGCGTCCCCGAATAAATCAGGTCCCCCGCCGCCAGCGTGACAAAGCGCGACAGATAGCTGATCACATCCGCCACCGGCCAGATCATCTCGTTCACATCCCCCTGCTGCTTCAGCTGCCCGTTCACCTCGAGCCAGATGCGTCCCGCCGCCGGATGCCCGGTCTCGCTCGCGGGACGCAGCGCGCTGCACGGCGCCGAGGCGTCGAAGCCCTTGGCCATGTCCCAGGGTCGGCCGGCATCCTTGGCCGCGGCCTGCAGGTCGCGCCGGGTCAGGTCCAGGCCGACGCCATAACCCCACACCAGCGACAGCGCATCCTCGGCCGCCACGTCGGCGCCACCGGCGCCCAGCGCCACCACCAGCTCCACCTCGTGGTGCAGGTCCTCGGTCATGGGCGGATAAGGCAGCGCGCCTTCGGCCGGCACCACGGCGTCGGCCGGCTTGGTGAAGAAGAACGGCGGTTCGCGCGACGGGTCGCTGCCCATTTCACGCGCGTGGGCGGCGTAGTTACGGCCGACGCAGAACACGCGGCGCACGGGGAAACGGGCGGTGGAACCCGCCACGGCCACCGAAGGCGCGGCGGGAGCGGTGATGACGAAATCGGACATGCTTATCCTTTCAATAGCGGAAGAAGCATCATACCTGCGCCGCGGCGGCTGCCGCGGCCGAGGCCTCGAGGATGCGCACCAGCGCCGTCATGTCCACCGGCTTGACCAGGTGATGCCCGATCCCGGCCGCCAGCACGCGCTCGCGGTCCTTGGGCTGGCCGTAGCCGGTGATCGCCACCAGCACCGTGTGCGCCGTCTCGGGCTGGGCGCGCAAGCGTTCCGCCAGCTGGTAGCCGTCCATGTCGGGCAGGCCGATATCGATCAGCATCACGTCCGGCCGCTCGCTGCGCGCACGGCCGATCGCGGAGGCCGCATCGTAGTCGACCGAGACCGCATAGCCCTGCACGCTCAGCAGCATCGCCAGGCTGTCGGCCGCGTCGGTGTTGTCGTCGACCACGATCAGGCGCAGCTTGCGCTGCAGGGCGACGCCGTCCGCCGGCGCCCCGTCCCGCGGGTCGCCGCCTTCATTGCAGGCCGCCACGCAAGGCAGGGTCAAGGTGAAGGTGCTGCCCAGGCCGACGCCCTCGCTGTGTGCGCGCACGTCGCCCTCGTGCAGCTCCACCAGCTTCTTCACCAGCGCCAGGCCCAGTCCCAGCCCGCCCTGCGAGCGCGCCAGCGTGCGCGCGCCCTGGGTAAACAGGTCGAACACGTTCGGCACCAGGTCGGCCGGCATGCCGGAGCCGTTGTCGCGCACCCGCAGCACCATCTCGCCGTCGCGCACGTCCAAGCTCAGCGCGATGCTGCCCGCCTTCTGCGTGTACTTGGCCGCGTTGTTGAGGATGTTCGCCACGCTTTGCACCAGGCGGGTCTGGTCGCCCTTCACGTACACCGGATGGTCCGGCATGCGCAGCGTCACCTGGTGGTGCTTCTCCTGCACCAGGGGCCGGGTCTGGTCGAGCGCGCCCGTCACCACGTCGCGGAAATCCACCGTGCCGAGCTTGAGCTTGACCAGCCCGCGCGTGACGCGCGAGACGTCCAGCAGGTCGTCGATCAGGCGGCTCATGTGGCGCACCTGGCGGCTGATGATGGTGCTGGTCTGGCAGATACGCGGCTCGTTCGCGAACTGCATGCTCAGCAAACTGGCCGAGCTGCTGATCGGCGCCAGCGGATTGCGCAGCTCGTGCGCCAGCATGGCCAGGAATTCGTCCTTGGCGTGGCTCAGGCGCTCGGCCTTCACCCGCGCCGCACGCTCGCTTTGCAGCAGCGCGTCGCGCTCCAGCGCCGACTTCTGCGCGAATTCGTAAAGACGCGCGTTGTCCATCGCCACCGCCGCCTGGGCGGCCACGCCGGCGATGATGCGCTCGGTCCGTTCGCTGAACATGCCCGGCTCGGGATGGCCGAAGAACAGGCCGCCCAGCACCTTGCCCGAGCGCGACACCACCGGCATCGCCAGGTAGCTGCGCACGTGCAGGTGCCCCGCCGGCAGCCCCGCGTGGCGCGGGTCCGCCAGCACGTCGTCGCAGCGCATCGGCCCTTCGCCGCTGAACACGGGCCGGAACACGCCGCTCGCCGAGGGCGCGCCGAGCTGGCGCACCTGCTCGCAGGCGGCGCCGGTGAGCGCGTGCAGGCGCATCGGCTCGCCCTCGCCTTCGCTCTGGTAGAAGCAGGCGCCGAAGCGCGCGCCGGAAAGTTCGGTGCCGGCGTCGGTGACGGTTTGCAGGACGGTGTTCAGGTCGAGCGTCGAAGCCAGCACCTGGCCGCTGCGATTGACCATCTCGAGAATGCGGGTCTCGTCGCGCAGCGACTCCTCCACCCGCGAGCGGCGCACCACTTCGCGCGTGTGGCGCGCCACGTCCTCGGCCATCGCCACTTCCTGGTCGGCCCAGTGGCGGGCGCTCTTCTCGTGCAGGTAGAAGATCGCCGCCAGCCGGCCCTCTTCCATGATGGGCACGATCACCATCGAGCGTGCACCGATGCTTGCGTAGCCGTCCGCATACGGCGCGGCGCGTTCGTCGAGGGCGATGTCGTCCAGGCGCAGGGTGCGCCCGGTGTGCAGCTGGGCGATGATGGCGGGGCCGAAGGCGTCCAGCGGGCGCGATTCGCCGGCCAGGCTGGCGACGCTGCCGTCGGTCCAGTCGCGGTCCACGCTCACGGTGCGCCCGGCGGCGTCGATCTCGCCATAGCCGACCCGCGCCACGCCCAGGGTCTCGCCGGTCATGGCGCTGGCCGCCTCCATGATGTGCACGGCGTCGACCAGGCCGCCGAGGGTGTCGCTCAGCTTCAGGTGGAAGGCATGGCGGTGCTCGGACAGCACGTCGGAGGTGGTCTCGGACAGCGCGCAGTAGACGCCCGCCACGGCGCCCGCATGGCGCACCGGCGAAATCGAGGCGCTGAAAAAACGCCGTTCACGCTTGCCGTTGCGCTCGAACTCCATCAACGCGTTCTCGAGCTGGGTCGATTCGCCCGCCTGCGCCTTGGCGAAGGCTTCCTGCAGGCGCAGCCACAGTTCCGGACGCACTTGCGGATATGGCATGCCCTGGGCGGCCGGGTGCTTGTCGCCCAGCAGCTCGGCGTAGGCGTCGTTGTAGACCATGCGCAGTTCCGGCCCCAGCGCCATGAGCATGGGGAAGCGCGACCCGGCGATCAGCTCGGCGATGGCGCGCGGGCCGTCCGGCCAGCACGCGGGTTCGCCAAGGGGAAACGTGGGCCATGCGCGGCCCTGCGGATGGTCCGGCAGCGTTATACCGCCGACAGCCACGGAGAGGAAGCTGCTGTCGTTGTTCATCAGGATCGCCCAGTTCGGAATCACGTTGCGGCCGGCAGGCTTGCCACGTTGGTACGTGCTTGACCTCGTTTTTGTTGCACAGCCGCCAACTTTTTATAATCGGGCGATTATAACGAGCTATCAAAATCGGGCGCGCTCGATACACATCAATGCGATTTCTCGATTTTGTGGTGCACCCTCCGCTGGGCCAGCCACACCGCGCCGGCCACCACCGGCACCAGCACACCCAGGGCCAGGTCGGGATTCAGGGGCAATCCCGCCGCCTTGGCGGCCTTGCCGGCGTAGCCGAGCAGGCCGACCAGGTAATACGAGATCGCCGCCACCGACAGCCCTTCCACCGCAAGCTGCAGGCGCAGCTGCTGGGCGGCGCGCGCGTTGAGCGATTCCAGGATGCGGCGGTTCTGCATCTCCTGCACGAGGCCCACGCGGGTGCGCAGCAGGTCGTTGGTGTCGGCGATGCGCCGTCCCAGCGCTTCCTGGCGCGCCCCGGTCGCCTCGCAGGTGTGCATGGCGGGCTCCAGGCGGCGCTCCATGAACTCCTCCACGGTGGGCGTGCCCTCGATGCGCACCTCGCGCAGCTCCTCGATGCGGGCGCGCACGATGCGGAAATAGGCGCGCGAGGCCGAGAAGCGGTAGCCGTTGGCCAAGGAGAGCTTTTCCATGCGCGCCGCCAGGCGCGTGATCTGCTCCAGCAGGCGCTGCTCGTCCCCGTTCCCTCCGTCCGGCTGCGCCATGTCGGTGGCGACCATGGCGTCGGCCAGCTCGGCAAGTTCCGCCTCCACCCGGTCCAGCTCGCGGCCCACGGCGCGCGCGGCGGGCAGGCCCAGGAGGGCCATCATGCGGTAGGTTTCGATCTCCAGCACGCGCTGCACCAGGCGCCCCGCCTGCAGTTCGCGCATGCCGATGTCGCGGATGACGAAACGGCTGAAGCCGTCGGCCTGGATCGCGAAGTCGCTCCACAGCTCCGCGCCCTGCATCACCGAGGAGCGCGCCAGCAGGCTGCGTTCGAACACCTTGGGCAGGCTTGACGCGTCGGCGTCGCCCTTCACCAGGGCCACATGAGCGGCCGCCATCAGGCGCCCGGCCAGCTGCGCCAGCCAGGCCGCGGGCAGGTAGGCCAGCGGCATGTGGGCGAAGGCTTCCTGGGGCGCGACGTCTTGCGCCAGGCTGGAGGTGACGGTATAGGTGGCGAACTCGGTATGGCATTCCCACTTCAGGCTGAAGCTGCCGAAGTCGTGGAAGAAGTGACTGGCGCCCGGCCGCGGCGCGGCCACCCCGAAGTGCTCGCACAGCGCGCCCAGCAGCAGATGCTGGGAATGGGCCTGCGGCGGCCCGGATGCGACGCCGTGGTAGACCGCCAGGTGGGTGATCGCCTCGGGCGCGTCGAGCCGCAGGAAGGGCCGCGAGTGCAGCTCGGCCGCGAGCGGCACCCGCAGGGAATGGTTCAGCGCTCCGACGATGGCGTTCAAGGGATTCTCCGGTGGTAGGACCGGAGGCGTCTGCCGCCGGCTAGTAGATTTCGCTGGCCGCCGCGCGCACCGCCTTGAGCAGCAGGTCGGCGCCCGGCGACAGCAGATGGTCCTGCTGCCTGATGATACCGAAGGCGTCCATCTTGCAGGGTAGCTCGATTGGTAGAATACGCATCACATTGAGCGAGGCATAATATTGCGCGACCTCCTGCGGCATCACGTGCAGCGCGTCGGTCTGCTGCAGCAGCGCCGTCACCAGCAGCAGCGCGGTCGTATCGACCACGTTCACCGGCGGCACCAGGCCCGCGCGGCGGAACATCATGTCGAAGCGGTGGCGCAGGATGCTGCCCGGCGGCGGCAGGATCCACGGCCGGTCGGCGATGTCCTTCAGCTCCAGCTGCCTGTTCTCCAGCAGCGGATGGCCGGGACGCACCACCGCGCAGGCGGGTTCCTCGGTCAGCTCCTCGTAGATCAGGCCCGTGGAATCCTCCTTCTCGAGGATGCGGCCGATCATGAAGTCCAGGGTGCCGTGCTGCAGCTTGTCGAGCAGGACGTTGCTGGACTCGACCTGCACGCCGATGCGCAGCAGCGGCGCCTGTTCCTTGATGCGCGCGATCGCGCGCGGCAGCAAGGCCATTGCCGGCGACATGATCACGCCCACCTCCACCTGCCCCGCCAGGCCGGCCTTGAGCGCCACGATGTCGTCGTGGGCCAGCGCCAGGCTGGTGAGCGCCATGCGCGCGTGGCGGATCATCGTCTCGCCGTAGATGGTCGGCTCCATCCCGCGCGGCAGGCGCTCGAACAGCCGCACGTCCAGCATCTCTTCGAGATCCTTGATCTGCTTGGACGCCGCGGGCTGCGTCATGTGCAGCTCCTCGGCCGCGCGGTGGATGTTGCGGTAGTCGTCCAGCGCGATCAGAAGCAGCAGCTGGCGCGTCTTGAGGCGCGCCTTCAAAAACCAGTTCGGGTTCGTTGTATCCATCAGAAAATAATATCATTTTGGATATCAACTGGGCCGACATATCGCCGGGCGCTTATCACTTGCAGCCCGGGGACGGGTTGGCGGCCGGGCCCTCGGCGGTCTGGGCGACCTTGAGGATCTTGCCGTCCGGGCCGTAGCGCAGCTCCTCGACGGCGGCCGAACGGCGGAACTCGCCCCCGCCCGGCAGCTTGCCGTTGTGGTAGAAGATGTAGGACTTGCCGTTGAAGTCGACGATCGCCTGGTGGATCGTCTTGACGTTGGCGTTCGGCTCCATGATCTGGCCGCCCCAGGTCCAGGGACCGGTGGCGCTCGGGCCGGTCATGTAGACCGTCTCTTCCGGGAACTGGCGCGAATAGGTCAGGTAGTAGGTGCCCTTGTGCTTGTGCAGGTAGGCGGCTTCGGTGAACTGGTCCAGGCCGACGGTATGGATCGGACCGTCCAGCTCCACCATGTTGGGTTTCAGCTTGGCCCACTTCATGACCGTGTTGCCCCAGTAGAGATAAGCCTGGCCGTCGTCGTCGATGAAGACGGCGGGGTCGATGTCGTCCCACAGGATGGCGGATTGCCTGGTCATGTCGTTCGAGACCAGGGCCTTGCCGATGGCGTCCACGAAGGGGCCGGTCGGGGAGTCGGAGACGGCCACGCCGATGGCCTTGCCCGGGATGGTCGCGTGGTCGACGGTCGAGTAGAAGTAGTACTTGCCGTTGCGCTTGGTGATGTCCGAGGCCCAGGCGTCGCGGCCGGCCCACTTGAAGGTGCTGTACTTCAGCGGCGAACCGTGATCGGTCCAGTTCTTCATGTCGCAGCTCGAGTAGACGCGCCACTCGTTCATGACGTAATCCTTGCCGCCGGCGGGGGCTTCGTCCTTGCCGACGTAGAGGTAGACGCGGCCCTTGTCGACCAGGGCGGCCGGGTCGGCGGTGAAGATGTTCTTGACGATGGGGTTGGCGGCGTTGGCGAGTGATGCGGCGGAAAATAGCGCGGCCAGGACGCAGGGTTTGAACATGGGGTCTCCTTTGATTGATTCTTATGTTGGTGGCTGCGTGCGAACCGCTATCCTTTGGATTTGAACGCCATCACCCGCTGTACCACGCAAAACACAAACAGCAGCGCGCCAATGACGATCTTGGTCCACCACGAACTCAGCGTCCCATCGAAGGCAATCAGGGTCTGGATGGTGCCCAGCACCAGCACGCCGGACAGGGCGCCCGCCACATAGCCGTAGCCCCCGGTCAGCAAGGTCCCGCCGATGACGACGGCGGCAATCGCATCCAGCTCGGTTCCCTGCGCATGCAGCCCATACCCCGACAGCATGTAGAACGAGAACAGCACCCCCGCCAGCGCCGCGCAGAAGCCGCTGAAGGCGTACACCAGGATCTTGGTGCGCCCGACGCTCAAGCCCATCATGGCCGCCGACTGCTCGTTGCCGCCCACCGCATACACGGCGCGTCCGAACGAGCTGAAATGCGCCAGCCACACCGCCAGCGCCAGCATGAGCAGCGCGATGAGCGCGCCCGGCGACAGGAAGCCACCCAGGAAGGGAAGCTGGGTCTGCGACATGGCCACGAACAGCGGATCCTCGATGGTGATCGATTCGATGCTGATCAGGTAGCACAGCCCGCGCGCCAGGAACATGCCGGCCAGGGTCACGATGAAGGGCTGCAGCCGGAAGACGTGGATGATCGCCCCCATGCCGCCGCCGAACAGGGCGCCGAGCAGCAGCACGGCGCCGATCACCGCCACCGGCGGCCAGTGCGCCACCTGCAGCAGCCAGGCCGAGATCATGGTCGCCAGCGCCAGCACCGCGCCGACCGACAGGTCGATCCCGCCCGACAGGATCACGAATCCCATGCCGATGGCGATCACCAGCAGGAAGGCGTTGTCGATCAGGAGATTGAGCATCACCTGCAGCGACAGGAAGCCCTCGTACATCGCACCGCCGATCAGCAGCATCGCCGCCAGCAGCACCACCGTGACGAGCGAGGTAAAGGACGGCATGCCGGGCAGCGCCCGCACGCCCTGGATCAGCGCGCTCATGCCGCTCTCCTCTTCCAAAGCTGTTTGAATTGATCCGACTGGGAAATGCAGACCAGGAAGACCACGACCGACTTGACGACCATGTTGACCTCGGGCGGCACGCCCAGCGAATAGATGGTGTAGGTGAGCGTCTGGATGATCAGCGCGCCGATGATGCTGCCCACCAGGCTGAACTTGCCGCCCGCGAGCGAAGTGCCGCCCAGGGTCACCGCCAGGATCGCGTCCAGCTCCAGCAGCAGGCCGGCGTTGTTGGCGTCCGCGCTCTTCACGTTGGAGCTGATCATCAGCCCGGCCATGCCGGCGCAGGCCGCCGAGAACACGTACACGAACACGATCAGCGCCGCCGTGCGGATGCCGGCCAGGCGCGCCGCCACCGGGTTGATGCCGACCGACTGGATGAACAGGCCCAGGGCCGTGTGGCGCAGCAGGAAGGCGGTGACCGCGTACACCGCCGCCACCACGAACAGCGCGAACGGCAGGCCTGCCAGGTATCCGCTACCCAGGAAGAAGAAAGGCTGGTAGTAGACCGTGACGATCTGCCCGTCCGTCAGCAGCT
The DNA here is from genome assembly GCF_036961685.1 of Massilia sp. DD77. Lineage (NCBI taxonomy): Bacteria > Pseudomonadati > Pseudomonadota > Betaproteobacteria > Burkholderiales > Oxalobacteraceae > Massilia > Massilia sp. DD77. The sequence goes on along the minus strand of NZ_JBAMDH010000014.1, from coordinate 95,945 downwards.
GGGCCAGGCCGCGCCCCGCCACCATCAGGATCAGGGTCGCGACGATGGGCTGCAGGCCCAGGCCGGCCACCAGGGCGCCGTTCCACAGGCCGCACAACAAGGCCGCACCCATGGCGGCGCCGAGCGCCAGCGCCATCGGGGTCTGGGCCACGTACTCGGGCACGCCGTCGTTGATGACCATGGTCCCGCCGATCAGCATCGAGGCGACGGTGCCGGACAGCGCCACCACGGCGCCGACCGAGATGTCGATCCCGCGCGTGGCGATCACCAGGGTCATGCCGATCGCGGCCAGCATCAGGGGTGCGGCGCGGTTGACGATGTCGACCAGACTGCCGTACAGGTGGCCGTCCTTGATCTCGAGGCGGAAGAAGCCCGGAATCAAGAGGAAGTCGATCAGCAGCAGCACCGCCAGCGCGGCCAGGGGCCGGAACAGCGGATGCGCCAGCGCGGACGCGATGGGCGAAGGCCTGGGCGCCGGCGCGGCGGGGGCAGCCGGCGTGCTCACCGGGATGGGTTCCTTGACGATCATGCGCATTTCTCCCCGCCGGCGATCACGTGCAGCACCGACTGGTCGTCGAGTTCACCACGGCGGTATTCGCCGCAGGTGCGGCGGTCGCGCATGACGACCACGCGGTCGCTGACGCGCAGCACCTCGGGCAGCTCGGACGAGATGAACAGCATAGACATGCCCTTGCGGCACAGGGTCGACACATAATCCATGATTTCCTGCTTGGCGCGCACGTCGATGCCGCGCGTCGGTTCGTCGAGGATCATCAGCTTCGGCTCGGTCACCAGCCAGCGCGCCAGCAGCACCTTCTGCTGGTTGCCGCCCGAGAGCGAGCCGATCGGCGTTTCGATGCTGGCCGTCTTGATCCCCAGCTGTTTCACATAATAGCTAGCCAGTTCCTGCTGGCGGCGCAGCGGAATGGCACGCATCAATCCCTGCTTGGCCTGCAAGGCCAGGATCAGGTTCTCGCGCACGGACAGCGACAGGATCGCGCCCTCGTGCTTGCGGTCTTCCGAGCAGAAGCCGATGCCTTCGGCAATCGCATCGCGCGGCGTGGCGAAGTGGCGCGCCTTGCCGTTGACTTCGATGGCGCCGCTGTCGGCCTTGTCGGCGCCGAACAGCAGGCGCGCGGTCTCGGTACGGCCGGAGCCCAGCAGGCCGGCCAGGCCGAGCAACTCGCCCTTGCGCACCTCGATGTCCACCGGGGCCAGCACGCCGCGGCGGGCGAGCTGCTTCGTGCGCAGCAGGACTTCGTTGGCCGATGTGTCCTCACCCGCGCCGAGGGAAATCTGCTCCGGCGTTTCGTTGGCCGCCCCGATCATCTTGTTGACCAGGGCCAGGCGCGACAGCTCGCTGCAGGCGTATTCGCCTTCACGCTCGCCGTTGCGCATCACGGTGATGCGGTCCGAGATCGCGTAGGTCTGGTCGAGGAAGTGGGTGACGAACAGGATCGCCATGCCCTGCTCGCGCAGGCCGCGCAGCACCGAGAACAGCAGCTGCACTTCCGCTTCGTCCAGGCTGGAGGTCGGCTCGTCCAGGATCAGCACCTTGGCCGAGACACTGGTGGCGCGGGCGATGGCGACCATCTGCTGGATCGCCAGCGGATAGCTCGTCAGCGGCTTGGCAACGTCGATATGGATCTGCAGCTTGGCCAGCAGCGCGGCCGCCTGGCTGCGCATGGTCCGCCAATCGATCATGCCGAAGCGGCGCGGATAGCGGCCGATGAAGATGTTCTCGGCCACGGACAGGTTCGGGCACAGGTTGACTTCCTGGTACACCGTGCTGATGCCCAGCTCCTGCGCGTGCTGGGTGGAGCGGGGTTCGATCCGCCGCCCATCGAGGACGATGCTGCCGCGTTCCGGCTGGTAGACGCCGGTCAGCACTTTGATGAGCGTGGACTTGCCGGCGCCGTTCTGGCCCATCAAGGTGTGGACCTCGCCCGGATACAGGCGCAGGCCCGCATCCGAAAGCGCCTTCACGCCCGGGAACTGCTTGTGGATGCCGGTGACTTCCAGCACCGGCGTCGGGTTGGTCGAGGCAAGCGTAGGAGTGAGCACTGCGCGCCTCAGTACTTACGGTTCGGGAATTCCTTGGCCGCGACTTCAGCTGGGAACACACCTTCGTTCACGGTAATGCGCTTCGGGACGGGCTTTCCGGCCTTCACCGCCTGCGCCGTCTGGATCAGCTGCGGGCCGAGCAGCGGATTGCACTCCACCGTCACATTCAGCTTACCCTGCAACATGGCCTCGAATGCGCCGCGCACGCCGTCGATCGACACGACCAGGACATCCTTGCCCGGCTTCATGCCGGCTTCCTCGATCGCCTGGATGGCGCCGATGGCCATGTCGTCGTTGTGCGCATACAGCACATTGATGTTCTTGCCTTCGGACTTGATGAAGGCTTCCATGACCTCCTTGCCCTTGGCCCGGGTGAAGTCGCCGGTCTGGGAGCGGATGATCTTCAGCTTCGGGTTGCCGGCGATGACCTCGGCAAAACCCGCCTTGCGGTCCAGGGCCGGGGCCGAGCCCACGGTGCCCTGCAGCTCGACGATGTTGTAGCTGCGGTTCGGGTTCTTCTTCGCGTGTTCCACCAGCCAGCGCGCGGCGCGGCGGCCCTCTTCCACGAAGTCCGAGCCGATGAAGCTGACGTAGAGCGAAGGGTCGCTGACCTTGACGGCGCGGTCGGTCAGGATGACGGGGATCTTGGCGGCCTTGGCTTCGCGCAGGACGGTATCCCAGCCCGATTCAACCACCGGGGAGAAGGCGATCACGTCGACGCGCTGGGCGATGAAGGAGCGGATGGCCTTGACCTGGTTTTCCTGGCGCTGCTGGGCGTCGGCGAATTTCAGGTTGACGCCGGCCTTTCTGGCGGCGTCCTTGATGGAGGCGGTGTTCGCGGTGCGCCATTCGCTTTCGGCGCCGACTTGGGAGAAGCCGATGGTGAGGGGCTTGGCGGCAAAGGCAGGGCTGGCGATTGCGAACGATGCAGCCATGGCTGCGCCCAGGAGGTTCCTGCGGGTGAGTCTCATCACTTGTCTCCGGTATTGTTGTCACTCAATACTAGGGGAAAGTGAGATACTGATCCAATCACTTTTTTGAACCAGTAGATACTGATTTTGGCATCGAAATATGCCCCTCAGATAATTTTGCGCATCAGCTAGCGACAAAACCGTCATTCCCGCGAAGGCGGCAACCCATGTTTCCGTGCGTACCGCTGAGGTAACCGCTATCGATACGTCAGCAAACTTGGGTCCCCGCCTTCGCGGGGATGACGTATTCATGGTGCGGGTGGAAAACGGGGTGCGTGATCGCTAACCCCCGCCTTCGCGGGGATGACGTATTCATGGTGCGGACGGAAAACCGCGTGCGTGATCGCTAACGAAGTAAGCGCAAGCCGTACAACCCACCCGCCACCGACCCTGGCCGCGCAACGAAACGCACACTTATCTTCCCCTGCGCCGCCACCCGCATCGCCTCCGGAATCGGATAATCCACCGTGTAGATCTCCTCCCTGGCATCCGCCGCCAGGGTGACCTGCGCCAGCAGCCGCCCATTGACCAGCACATCGAACTGCCGCCCCGCATCCGCCTTCGCAAAACTCAGGCGCAGCACTTTCGCTTCCTGCTTCGGATCGCTCAGTTCATAGCTGAACCATTTGCTCGCATGCCGCCAGTGCCGCCCGTTGTTGATCCCGGCCTCGCTCCCCTCCCCCTTGAAGAAGTGGTCCGATTCCGGCTGCTGCTCGCCCGGCGCGATCTGGTCGATGGTGCGGGCGTCCAGCGCCAGGCGCTCCGCCTCGCGGGCGGCGTTCGCAGCCTGGAGCTGCTGCAGTCCGGCCGGCGTCGAATGCTGCCAGTACATCGTGTAGCGCGACTCGTGCAGGCGGAAGAAGGGAATGAACTCGGTCCTGGCCCCGTCCGCGCCATGCACCAGCCCGGGCGCGGTGAAAGTCAGCGGTTTGCCTGCTACCTTCTTGAACCTGCGAATAAAATCCTTCGAATCGCTGACGAACATCGGCGCCGCCTCCAGGGGGCACATCTGGCCATTGGCGATATGCCCCATGCGCGAGTCGTCGGCCAGGAAGTCGAGCTTTTCGTCGGCGAACAGGCGGGTCTTGGCCGCCAGCACCACCGGGCCGTGCAGGACGGCGTAGTAATTCGACTTGTCCGGCATCTGCTCCAGGCGGGTCGTCATCGGCAGCTGGACGTCGACGCGGTCGCCCTTCTTCCACTCACGCGCGACGCTCACATAGCTGCCAGGCTGGCCATCGATCTTGACCGCCTTGCCGTTGACCTTGACCTGCATGCGGCCCGGCGCCACCCAGGCCGGATAGCGGATCTTCATGGTGAACTTGCCGCCCTGGTCCACGGTCAGGCGTGTGCTGTCCGCATCCGGGAAGCGCGTGCTCTGGGTCAGCCTGACGCCCCGTTCGCGCCAGTTCAGGGTCGAGGGAACGAACAGGTTGACGAACAAGGCGTCGCCCTCGTGGGCGTAAATGAACTCGCCGTACTTGGCATGGCTCTCGATGCCCGAACCCACGCAGCACCACATGCCCAGGTCCACCTGCGAATACACGCGGTAGTGGTTCGGCCGCATCGGGGTGAAGTAGACGAAGCCGCCGCCCGGCCGCTGGGACGACAGGATGTGGTTGTACAGCGCGCGTTCGTAGTAATCGCCATAGCCGCCCTTCTGCTCCGACTGGAACAGCATCTGGGTGAGCTTGAGCATGTTGTAGGTGTTACAGGTCTCCGGCCCCTCGACCTCGTTGACCATCGGGCCGAAGTCCTTCTGGTCGTGGAAGTGCTCCTTGACGCTGTTGCCGCCGATGGCCACCGTGCGATGCTCGATGACGGTCTGCCAAAAGAATTTGGCGGCCTTGTCCAGGTCTTCACGCTTTGCGAGGTCGGCGATGCGCTTGAAGCCGATCACCTTCGGGATCTGGGTATTGGCGTGCAGGCCGGTCAGCTTGTCCTCGCCCTTCTCCAGTGGTTCCAGGATGGCCTGGTGCGAGAAACGCAGCGCGAGCATCATGTACTTCCTGTCGCCCGTCATGTGGGCGACGTCGGCGAAGATCTCGTTCATGCCGCCATGCTCGCTGCGCAGCATCTGCTGCATCTGCTGCTCGGACAGGCGCGACGTCAATCCCAGCGCCCAGTCGGACAGCTGGACCAGCATCGCCTTCGCATCCTCGTTGCCGGCGTAGCGGTAGGCGTCGCGCAGGCCGGCATAGACCTTGTGCAGGTTATACCAGGGCACCCACTTGCCGTTGACGGAAAAGTTGTCCGCCTCCAGCTTGCCGGCCGCGATGTCGCGCCAGGCCTGGCGCCCGCCCGGAATGCCGCCGACGTAGCCGTCGCCGTTGGCCTGCTGCGCACGCTTGAGCTCCGCGACGAAGTAGTTCAGGCGGCGCAGCACTTCGCCGTCGCCGGTCGAGGCATGCATCAGCGCCAGCGCCGACAGGTAGTGTCCGCCCATGTGGCCATCCAGTCCCGTCGACTCCCAGTTGCCGTAGCCGGGCTTGCGCGGCTCCAGGCCGGCTTCGCGCAGGAAGGGCGCGAGCAGCCGGTCCGGCTCCAGCGCCATCAAGTAGTTGAGGTTGGTGGTCTGGGCGTCCAGGAAGGGACCGGGCTTGAGTCTCACGTCCGCCAGCGGGAACAGGTCTGCCGCCTGCGCCCATGCGCCGGCGACGAGTAAACTCAAAGCTGCGATCCCTGTCTTCATTTTTGCAGGCTGCTCTTGTAGCGGTTGAGGTCCTTCTGGTCCACCGTCGGCCAGCCATCCTGGTCCCACTTCATGTCCAGAACTTTCAGCTTCTGCAGATACTTGTCGGCCGTCTCGTAGGCGTGCAGCACCAGGTAGTCCTTGCCGTCGAAGGTGTAGGCGCTGTTGTGGCCCAGCGCACGCCAGTCGCTGTCGCCCTGGATCACGAGCGAACCGCCGCCCTTGGCCATGTCGACGCCATCGCGGTCGAGATAAGGGCCGGTGACCTTTTTCGAGCGGCCGACGACCACCTTGTAGGTGCTGTCCTTGGCCTTGCAGCACAGGTCCCAGGAGGCGAACAGGTAGTACCAGCCGTTCTTGCGGAAGATGAAAGGCGCTTCGATGTGGCCGGCGCCGGGTTCTTCGTCGGGGGTGAAGGCCGGGCGCTCGCGGCGGGCGATCGTGTGCCACTCCTGGGGCTCGGCCAGCCTGGTGCGGCTGGCGTCGAGCTTGACCAGCTTGAGGCCTGACCAGAACGAGCCGAAGGACATCCATGGCGTGCCCTTCTCGTCGTCGATGACGTGTGAGTCGATCGCGTTCCACAGGTCGCGGCCCGGCACCGATTGCAGCACCATGCCCTGGTCTTCCCAGCGGTAGTTCGGCGCGCGCGGGTCCAGCGTCGCGTTGGTCGTCACGCCGATGCCGGAGGTGTTCTTGCCGAAGCCGGAGACCGAGTAGTACAGGTAGTACTTGCCGTCGTGGTGGTAGATGTCCGGGGCCCAGATGTGGTCGTTGAAGGTCGGGGCGGCTTTCCTGGCCCAGGCGGGTTCCCCGGGGAAGACGCGGCCCTCTGGCTTCCAGCTCTTCATGTCGTCCGAGCTGTAGAAGGTGATGCCGGGGCCGGTGCTGAAGAGGTAGTACTTGTTGCCGTCCTTGGCCATGACGGGGTCGTGGACGCTGACTTGGGCGGCGAAGGCCGGCAGTGCTGCGGCGAGAGCCACCACGGCTGCCCCAATGCGAGTAATTAAAGACATCGCGCTATCCTGGTTCAAGTGAAAACGTTGTTAGCTGTAAAACCGTCATCCCCGCGCAGGCGGGGACCCAAGTTTAGCGTCTCGATAGCTCAAGCAAACTTGGATCCCCGCCTGCGCGGGGACGACGGTCTACAAGCTAACTATTAAGCATCAACCGCCACAACAATCACCGCTTTCGCCGGCACCTTCATAGTCAGCTTGCCATTAGCCGCCTTCGCGTTGTACGGCGCCGGCTTGACTGCCTGGGGCTTCTCGAAGGTGTTGTGCGCGTCCATGGCGTCGGCGGTCAGGATCTGGCCCGAGACACCGGTCACGTTCTGCCCACCCACGTTCAGGGTGATGTCGCTGGCGCGGGTCGGGTGGGTGTTCACCAAAGCGACATAGGTCTTGCCGTCCTTGCCGCGGGCAGCCGAGGCGCTGATGCCCGGCACCGACTTGCCGTTGCTCGAGTAGGCCACGTCGTTGTCCACCGCCACCGGCAGCGAGGTCGCATCCTGGAACGGGATGTACATCTTGTAGGCGTGGTAGGTCGGGGTCAAGAGCATCTTTTCCTTGTCGGTGATGATCATCGCCTGCAGCACGTTGACCATCTGGGCGATCATCGTCATGCGCACGCGTTCGGCGTGGGCGTGGAAGATGTTGAAGTTGACCGCCGCCACGACCGCGTCGCGGATGGTATTACGCTGGAACAGGAAGCCCGGGTTGGTGCCCGGCTCCACGTCGTACCAGGTGCCCCATTCGTCGACATAGAAACCGATCTTCTTCTCAGGATCGTTCTTGTCCAGGATGGCCACGTTGCGGCGGATGTGGCCGTCCATGCGCATGGTCTGCTGCATGGTCGAGAACCATTCCGATTCCGGGAAGCCGGTGGCGGCGCCCTTCTTCTCCCACACGCCGGTCGGCAGGGTGTAGAAGTGGAAGCTGATGCCGTCGGTGCCGCGTGCGGCCTCCTTGCTCAGCACTTCGGTCCACTTGGTGTCGTCGTCGTTGCCGCCGCTGGCGATCATCTTCGGACGCGCATTCGGCGGCGTCTTCAGGAAGGTGGCGTAGTGGTTGTACAGGTTGGCATAGTACTCCGGCTTCATGTTGCCGCCGCAGCCCCAGGCTTCGTTGCCGATGCCGAAGAAGGCGACCTTGTACGGCTCCTTGCGGCCGTTCTTGCGGCGCTGCTCGGCCAGGGTCGATTTGGTGTCCGAGGTCATGTACTCGAGCCACTCCGCCATCTCCTGCGGGGTGCCGGACCCGAGGTTGCCGTTGACATAGGCCTCGGTGCCCAGGATCTCGACCAGGTCGAAGAACTCGTGGGTGCCGACGGCATTGTCTTCCGCCACGCCGCCCCAGTGGGTGTTGACCTTCACCGGACGCTTGTTGCGGGCGCCGATGCCGTCGCGCCAGTGGTATTCGTCGGCGAAGCAGCCGCCCGGCCAACGCACCAGCGGCACCTTCAGTTCCTTCAGCGCGCCGACCACGTCGTTGCGCCAGCCGCGGGTGTTCGGGATCTTCGATTGCGGACCGACCCACAGGCCCTCGTAGATGCCGGTGCCGAGGTGCTCGGCGAACTGGCCGTAGACGTTCTTGTTGATGACCGGACCGGGCTTCGTGGTGTCGACCGTGACGCTCACCTGGGCAAAGGCCGGCAGTGCGGCCATGGCCAAGGCGACGAGGGTGGGCTTGAATACGTTCATGCGTGTCTCCTGGTGTTTTACTTGAATACGGCGATGAAGCCGCCTTGCGGTTTGATGCTGATCGTTGACTTGCCGGCCTTGATGGGGGCCTGCGTGAAGCTGCGTTCGGTGTCGCCGTCGGTCATCAAGCTGCCGGTGCGCCCGCCGAGGAAGGACAGGTCGAGCTCCACCTTGCGCTCGGCGCCGTCGGCGTTGATGCCCGCCACGTACCAGCTGTCGCCGCTCCTGCGCGCGATGATGGCGTAGCGGCCCGGATAGCCGTCGATGAAGCGCACGTCGTCCCAGCTGCGCGGCAGGTCCTGCAGCAGCGCCTTCACGTGACCGGGCGCGCTCGCCATGCCTTCCGGACGCTCGGCGAAGTGCTGGATCCCGGACAGGAACAGCACCGACTCGGCCAGCTCGAAGCCGTTGCGGGTGGAGCGCTTGATCTTGGGGATGTCGCCGAACACCATCGGGGTGAAGTCCATCGGGTCGAACAGGTTGCGGGCGAAGGGCAGCATGGCCGCGTGGGCGGGCACCGCGTCCTGGTCGGCCTGCTCGAAGGTCGTGAATTCCAGGCCGCGGACTGCTTCCACCGTCATCAGGTTGGGATAGGTGCGCGACCAGCCGCGCGGCAAGGTGGCGCCATGGAAGTTCACCAGCAGGCCGGCATCGGCGGCGTCCTTCAAGAGCTCGACGTAGTAGGCGACCATCGACTGGCCGTCCCCGGCGAAGAAGTCGATCTTCACGCCCTTGACGCCGAGCTCGCGCAGGCGGGCGAATTCCTTCTTGCGCTGGCCTGGCGTGAGCAGCGCGCTCTTGGGGCTGTACTCGGTCTTGTTCCAGGCGCCGGACGAGTTGTACCAGACCAGGATGCCGACTTTTTTCCCGTCCGCGTACCTGACCAGATCGCGCAGCTTGTCGAGGCCGATCTTGCGGTCCCAGTCGGCGTCGACCAGGGTGTAGTCCCATTTCATGTCGGCGGCGAAGTCGACGAACTGCTTCTGGGTGTCGAAGACCGTACCCTCGTCCTTCAGCAGCGCCCAGCTCCAGGAAGCATGGCCGGGCTGGACGCGCGCCTTGGCGAAGGGAATGCCTGGCGCGGCCAGGTCGGTGCCGAGCGTGGATTCGACCAGGGTCTTGAGCGAGCCGAGGGTAACGATGCGCCACGGGGTGACGAGTTCGCCCTTCACGCTGGCGAGCAGCGCACCGTTCGTGAAGACCTCGGGCGCCGCCGGCGGCGCGAGGCGGTAGACGCCGTTCGGCGACTCGGAAGCCAGGCGCGAGGCGTGGAAGCTGCCGTCCATGTTGGCTTCGGTCAGGGCCACCCAGGTGTCGCCCGTGCGGAACAGGGCCGGGAAGACCCAGCCTGCACCCAGCTTGGACGGCGTGCCGACCGGGATCTCGCGCTGGTAGTGTTCCTCGTAGGACGGGTTGGTGTTGCTCCAGCCGGTCTGGGCGACCGACATCGGCTGCAGCCAGGCTTTGCTTGCGGGATCGAAGGCGAAGCTGGTGGCCTCGGAGACGAACTGCTTGACGGCCAGCTTCGGCTCGCGCACCACGTAGCGGAAGGCGACGCCGTCGTTCGAGGCGCGGAACGTCACGTCCATCGCATGCCCCGCCGCGTTGCGCACGGTGTGGGTCTGTTCGTTGGCGCTATAGCTGATCTTGCGTTTCTTCGCCGTGGCGAGTTCGTAGGTGTCGCGCACCGGTTTGACCGGCGAACTGGCGGCGAGGCTCAGCTTGCTGGACAGGTCGGCGCCCTTCAGCTGGAGGCCGAGGGCGGATGCGAGGATGACCGGTTTGCCGTCGCGCGAGATGGCGTAGGTCAGCGCGCCGTCGGTCGAGATGGCGACGTCGACGCTGATGTGGCGGTCGGGGCTGGTCAGCGGTGCGGCGTGGGCCTGGGTGCACAGCAGGGCGATGGCGGCCAGCAGGGTGTGACGGGTTGCGTTCATGGCGGACTCCAAAACACCCCGTCATCCCCGCGCAGGCGGGGACCCAAGTTTGCATGCAGATCGAACACACTTGGGTTCCCGCCTGCGCGGGAATGACGGGTGGGTGAGCGGGGACGACTAGACGGATGCTGCACTGGTTGGCATCGCGCCAAACCAGAAAAACACTACCGGATCAAGTCCAACCCGCATCCACCACGAAGTCCTGCGCGGTGCACATCTTGCTGTCGTCCGCACCCAGGAAGAGCACCATGTTGGCGACGTCCTCCGGCATCAGCTTGCCCGGCAGGCATTGCGCCTTCTTGATCTCCTCTTCCGCCGCCGCATCGACCCACAGGTCGATCTGGCGCTGGGTCATGACCCAGCCCGGCGTGACGGTATTCACGCGCACCCCGAACGGGCCGAGGTCGCGCGCCAGGCTGCGGGTCAGGCCGATGACGGCCGCCTTGGTGGTGGCGTAGACCGGGTAGCCCGCGCCCTTGGCGTGCCAGGACATGGAACTGAAATTGATGATGGAGCCGCCGCCCTTTTTCTTCATGCCCTCCAGCACCGCCTGGATGGTGAAGAACATCGGGCGCTGGTTGATGGCGATGCGCTCGTTCCAGTAGTCGAGCGAGACATCCTTGATGTCGTGGCGCTGGTCGTTGGCGGCATTGTTGACCAGGATGTCGAAGTCGCCCAGCTGGGCGGCCAGCTCGGCCACCGTGCGCTGCAGCGCGGGAATGTCGGTGATGTCGCAATAGCGGAACACCGGCGCGTCGTGGCCCGCCGCGGCGAGTTTCGCGCACAGCGCTTCACTCGGCTGCCTGGCGATGTCCACGAAGGCCACCACGGCGCCCTGCTCCACGAAGGCGCTCACGATCGCCTCGCCGATGCCGGTGCCGCCGCCGGTCACGAATACTCGCTTGCCCTGCAAGCTGGGATACTTCGCCAACTGACTCATACTTGTCTCCATCTGTTCTTATTGTGCGGCCGTTTTTACTCTTTGGTCAACGCGCCGTCGCGGCGGCGCCAGGTGCCCAGCGGGTTGCCGTCGCGCAGGACTTCCGGCAGCAGCTCGGCCGGCATGTTCTGGTAGCAGACCGGGCGCAGGAAGCGGCTGATCGCGCCGGTGCCCACCGAGGTGCTGCGGCCGTCCGCGGTCGACGGGAAGGGGCCGCCGTGGACCATGGCGGTCGACACTTCGACGCCGGTCGGGTAGCCGTTGGCCAGGATGCGGCCGACCTTGCGCTCCAGGACCGGCAGCAGGGCCTTGGCATCCGCGTAGTCGTCCGGATCGATCTGCAGGGTCGCGGTCAGCTGGCCTTCCAGCACTTCCGCCACCTCGCGCAGCTGATCAAGACTCTGGCACACCACCAGCACCGAGGCCGGGCCGAAGACTTCCTCGTGCAGCTCGTGGCGGGTCAGGAACTCTTCCGCGCTGACGCGGAACAGCGCGGCGGCGCCCTTCCCTTCGTCATGGTCCAGGCGCGCCAGGGTGGTGATCGCTGCATTGTTCGCCAGCGCGTCGACGCCCTTGCGGTAGCTGTCGGCGATGTTCTGGTTCAGCATGACGGCCGCCTGGGTGGCGTGCAGTGCTTCCGTCGCGGCCTTGCAGAAGGTGGACAGGCCGGGGCCGTCCACCGCCAGCACCAGGCCGGGGTTGGTGCAGAACTGGCCGACGCCCAGGGTCAGCGAGGCGGCGAAGTTCTTGCCGATTTCCTCGGCGCGGTTTTCCAGCGCGTTCGGCATCAGGAACACCGGGTTAATGCTGCTCATCTCGGCATAGACCGGAATCGGCTGCTTGCGCGCCGCGGCCACGGCCATCAGGGCGGTGCCGCCGGAGCGCGAACCGGTGAAGCCGACCGCCTGGATCGCCGGATGGCCGACCAGGGCCTGGCCGATGCCGTTGCCGGTGCCCGTCAGCAGGGAAAACACGCCGGCCGGCAGTGCGCACAGCTGGACGGCCTTGGTGACGGCGCGCGCCACCAGTTCCGAGGTGCCGGGGTGGGCCGAGTGGGCCTTCAGCACGACCGGGCAGCCGGCCGCGAAGCTTGATGCGGTATCGCCGCCGGCCACCGAGAAGGCCAGCGGGAAGTTCGAAGCGGCGAACACGGCGACCGGGCCCAGGCCGATCAGGCGCATGCGCAGGTCCGGGCGCGGCGGCGCGCGTTCCGGCAGCGGGGTATCCAGGCGGGCGTCGGCCCAGGAGCCTTCGCGCAGCAAGGTGCCGAACATGCGCAGCTGGTTCACGGTGCGCATGCGCTCCCCTTCCAGGCGTACGCGCGGCAGGCCGGATTCGGCCATCGCGCGCTCGATCAGTTCGTCGCCGATGGCCAGGATCTGCTCGGCGACCGTATCGAGGAACCGGGCGCGTTCCTGGTCGCTGGTGGCGCGGAAGGTGTCGAAGGCTTCGCCGGCCAGGCGGCAGGCGCGGTCGATCTGGTCGGGCGTGACCATGTGGAAGGCGGGCTCCAGGTAGTCGCGGCGGGTCGGGTCCCAGGCCTTGAACGAACCGCCGGCGCCGCGTTCCTGGGCGCCGCCGATGATGGCTTCTCCGGTAATGCTCATAAGGTCTTCACTTTCGCAAATGGGGTGGCGTGGACGGCCAGCTTGTTGCGCAGGGCCGGGCCGAAGGTGGGCGACTGGACTTCGAAGGTCTCGCCGGCTTCCACCACGATGTTGTCGGCCACGCTCAGGGTCGCGGTACCGAAGAAGTGGATGTGCACGTCGCCCGGACGATTGAACAGGCCGTACTTGAAGTGGTGGTATTCGAGATTCGCGATGGTGTGCGACATGTTCTGCTCGCCGCTGACGAACGCCTTCTCCCAGCGCACCTGGCCATCCTTGCCATAGATGCGCGAGACGCCTTCGACGTGGGCCGGCAGTTCGCCGACCAGCAAGGCCGGGCCGACGCCGCAGTTGCGCAGCTTCGAATGGGCGAGATACAGGTAGTTCTGGCGTTCGGTGACGTGGTCCGAGAACTCGTTGCCGATCGCGAAACCGAGACGGTAAGGCTGGCCGTCGTCGCCGATCAGGTAAAGGCCGGCGATTTCCGGCTCTTCGCCGCCGTCGAGGGCGAAGTCGGGCATCTCCATGTCCTGGCCGCTGGCGCGCACGATCGAGCCATCGCCCTTGTAGAACCATTCCGGCTGCACCCCAGGGGTGCCCGCTGCGGGCTTGCCGCCTTCGACGCCCATGCGGAACATCTTCATCGAGTCGCTCAGGGTCTCGACGTCGCCGCCGATCTTCTTGTGCATGGCGTCGCGGGTGTCGGCGCTGCCCAGGTGGGTCAGGCCGGTGCCGGTGACGTAGCAGTGGGCGGCGTCCGGGTGGTCGAGCGGCGGCAGGATGCGGCCGGACTTGGCGACATCGTCGTAGTGAAAGGTCTCAAGACCGGCCGAGCTGTCGGCCAGTTGCGCCAGGCCTGCTCCGGTCGCGATCGCGGCGCGCGCCAGGTCCAGGGTGGTGGCGTAGCCGTTGACGACGCGGATGATGTTGTCGTGCAGGATGCCGACGCGGCGCTCCTTGGATTCGGTCAGAAATTGTACGAGCAGCATGGCCCGGTCTCCTTTGGGTTTTGGTGTCGGGATACGTGCGTTGAACGCGTCGGCAGCGAAGCTGCCGACCCTGCGCAGGGTGGGCGGCTCCGCCGCCGACGCGTTCAGCCAGCGTCCGGATTAATGCGAATGCTTGGGTACGGCGGAACCACGGCTGCCCACCAGGAAGTCGAAGTCGCAGCCTTCGTCCGCCTGCAGCACGTGGTCGAGGTAGAGCCGCTGGTAGCCGCTGTGCTGGACCGGCTTGGTCTTCTCCGCGCGGTCGGCCAGGCGGGCCTTGATCTCCTCGTCCGACAGCTCCACGTTCAGCGCGCCGCTGTAGCAGTCCAGCTGGATCATGTCGCCGTCCTGGACGATGCCCAGCGGGCCGCCGGCCATCGCTTCCGGCGCCACGTGCAGGACCACGGTGCCGTAGGCGGTGCCGCTCATGCGCGCGTCCGAGATGCGCACCATGTCGGTGATGCCCCTGGCCAGCAGCTTGGGCGGCAGGCCCATGTTGCCCACTTCGGCCATGCCCGGGTAACCCTTGGGACCGCAGTTCTTCATGAGCAGGACCGAGTTCTCGTCCACGTCCAGGTCCGGATCGACGATGCGCTGCTTGTAGTGGTCGAAGTCCTCGAACACCACGGCCTTGCCGCGGTGCTTCATCAGGTGCGGCGAGGCGGCCGAAGGCTTCAGCACGGCGCCGCGCGGCGCCAGGTTGCCGCGCAGGATGCAGATGCCGCCATCGGCGATCAGCGGGTTGTCCAGCTTGCGGATCACTTCGTCGTTGTAGATCGGCGCGTCCTGGCAGTTCTCCCACAGGGTCTTGCCGTTGACGGTCAGCGCGTCCTTGTGCGGAATCAGGCCGCCCTCGCCCATGCGGCGAATGACGGCCGGCAGGCCGCCGGCGTAGTAGAACTCTTCCATCAGGAAGCGGCCCGAAGGCAGCAGGTCGACCACGGTGGGGGTGCCCTTGCCGATGGTGGTCCAGTCTTCCAGCTCGAGCGGCACGCCGACGCGGCCGGCGATCGCCTTCAGGTGGATCACGGCATTGGTCGAGCCGCCGATGGCCGCGTTCATGCGGATCGCGTTCTCGAAGTTCTCGCGCTTGAGGATCTTCGACAGTTTCAGGTCTTCGTGCACCATCTCGACGATGCGGATGCCCGACATGTGGGCCAGCACGTAGCGGCGCGCGTCCACCGCCGGAATCGCGGCGTTGTGCGGCAGCGAGGTGCCGAGCGACTCGGCCATGCAGGCCATGGTCGAGGCGGTGCCCATGGTGTTGCAGGTGCCGGCCGAGCGCGAGTGGCCGGCTTCGGCGGACAGGAATTCGTGCATCGTGATCTGGCCGGCCTTGGCCTGCTCGTGCAGCTGCCAGACGGCGGTGCCGGAACCGATGTCCTTGCCGTTCAGCTTACCGTTGAGCATGGGGCCGCCGGTGACGACGATGGTCGGCAGGTCGACGCTGGCCGCGCCCATCAGGAGGGCCGGGGTAGTCTTGTCGCAGCCCACCAGCAGGACCACGGCGTCCATCGGATTGCCGCGGATCGACTCTTCGACATCCATCGCGGCCAGGTTCCGGGTCAGCATGGCGGTCGGGCGCAGGTTCGATTCGCCGTTCGAGAAGACAGGGAATTCGACCGGGAAGCCGCCGGCTTCCAGGATGCCGCGCTTGACGTGTTCGGCCAGCTTGCGGAAATGGGCGTTGCAGGGGGTGAGTTCGGACCAGGTATTACAGATGCCGATGATCGGCTTGCCCTGGAATTCGTGGTCGGGAATGCCCTGGTTCTTCATCCAGCTCCGGTACATGAAGCCGTTCTTGTCCTGGGTTCCAAACCACGCGGCGGAACGCAAGGGGGTTTTCTTCTTTTGCTCGGACATTCGTAGTTCTCCTCGTTATTCTTCGGCCTAGGGCAGCTTGTCACCACCCTGGTGTCTCCCGATCAGCGATGAGGAAGTCTAAAATGTGGCTAGATAACTTTCCAATCAATTTTTAGGCATCATTGATATCGGATTTCGTATCAATACAGTAGGGTCGGCGGGTTTCCCGCGGACGCGTTCAACCGGCACGGGCGCAAGCGTGCACACGTGCGTTGAACGCGTCGGCGGCGGAGCCGCCAACCCTACCGGTGGAGGAAGCGGTTTTCAGGCAGGCCGCGGACGTCGAGCGACTGGCGGAACAGCGCGCCGGAGAGCGGCGCGGCGGCGCGATCATTGGCCGTCATGCCAAGATGCGCGGAGGTGACATACAAGGTGGAGAAATCCGGCCCGCCGAAGGCCGGGCAGCTCGGCTGCGGCGCGGCCAGTTCCAGCACGCGGTCCAGGCGGCCGTCCGGGGCGAAGCGCATCACCTTGCCGGCGCCCCAGCGCGTGGTCCACAGATAGCCCTCGGCATCGATGCAGGATCCATCCGGTTCCCCCGGCGCCGCGTCTGCCGCCACGAAGGTATGCGTATCGCCCACCTCCCCGCTGCACGGGTTGTAGTCGGCGAAGCGGATCTCGCGCGTCGCGGAATCGGCGAAATACATGCGCCGCCCATTGGGACTGAAGCAGATCGAATTGGCGATGGCCGCGTTCCCGATCGGCAGGCGTTCCAGCGTGAGGTCCAGGTTCAGGCGGTAGAAACCGCCCAAGGCCTGCTTCGGGTTCTCATCCTGGTTGAACATGCCGAACACGAAGCGTCCCTGGCGGTCGCAGCGGCCATCGTTCAGGCGGGTCGCAGGAATATCCGATTCGACCTCGCAAATGCGCGTGACCTTCCCGCTCGAGAAGCTGAAGAAGGCCAGCCCCGAGGCCAGTCCCAGCAGCAGGCGGTCGTCGCTGCCGGTCAGGGCAAAGGAACACAGGCGTTCCGGCATCTTCCAGCTGGTGGTGCGTCCCGTGGACGGCGAATGCGACCACAGGGTGGCGGCCGGGATATCGGTCCACAGCAGGCGCCCCGTGCGCTCGCACCACAGCACGCATTCGCCCAGCTCATGGCTGCCGTCGATGAGCAGGTCCATCGAATTCACTCCTCCACCGCGAAGCGGAAGCGCGATTCGGTCTCGTACACCTGGCCCGGACGCAGGATCACGTTCGGGAAGGACGGGTTATTGGGCGAGTCCGGGAAATGCTGCGGCTCCAGGCAGAAGCCCGTGCGGTGCTGATAGGCTTGCCCCTTGCCCTTTAGCGACCCGTCGAGGAAGTTCCCGCTGTAGAACTGCACGCCCGGCTCCTCGGTCCAGAGTTCCAGCACCCTGCCCGATTGCGGCTCGACCACGCGCGCGGCGCGGGTCAGGGCTTTCCCATCAGGCTTGTTCAGCACGAAGTTGTGGTCGTAGCCCAGGCCATGGCGCAGCTGCTTGTCCGGCTGGCCGATGCGCTCGCCGATGGGGCGCGGCAGGCGGAAGTCGAAGGGCGTGCCTGTCACCGGGGTCAGCTCGCCGGTCGGGATCGATTCGGCGTCGATGGCGACAAACGCGTCGGCGTCGATGAGCAGCTCGTGCCCCAATATGTCGCCCTCGCCCGCCAGGTTGAAGTAGCTGTGCTGGGTCAGGTTGACCGGCGTCGGCGCGTCGGTGACGGCATGGAAGCGCACCACCAGCTCGTTGTCGTCGGTGAGCGTGTACACCACGGTGACGTCCAGGTTGCCCGGATAGCCTTCTTCGCCATCCGCGCTGCGGTAAGCCAGGCGCAGGCTGGCGCCCTCCACCGTGGCCTTCCACTTCACCTTGTGGAAGCCTTCCGGGCCGCCGTGCAGGTGGTTGTCGCCGTTGTTGACCGGCAGCTGGACCTCGCGGCCATCGAGCACGAAGCGGCCCTTGCCGATGCGGTTGCCGTAGCGGCCGATCAGGGCGCCGAAGTAAGGGCTGTCGCCGCGGTAGGGCTCGAGCGTGTCGAAACCCAGCACCACGTCGGCCAGCTTGCCGTTGCGGTCCGGCGCGTACAGCTCGGTGATGATGCCGCCGAAGTCGATGATCTTCGCTACCATGCCCCTGGCATTGGTGAGCGTAAACCGGGTAATGGGCGTGCCGTCGGGCAGCTGGCCGAACGGCGCTTGCGTGATGCCGGCTTGGGCAGCGGTTTGGGCAGCGGTGTGCACGTTGTTCTTGTCCTTCTTAATAAGTGGACGGCCGGCCGAAGACAGGCATGCCTGCCTCGTCCCAGCGCAGCGGTTTCACGAAGGTGTGGCGGTCCGGATTCCACAGCGGATCGCCGACGATCTCGGTATACGTGCGCGCATGGTAGACCAGCATGACGGTGTCGTTGTCTTCGGCATAGGTGAAGCTGTTGTGGCCCGGGCCGTAGATGCCATGATCGTAGCAGGTTCGCAAAACCGGCTCGCGCGATTTGGTCCACGATGCGGGGTTCAGCAGGTCGGCGTCCTCGTCGGCCCACAGCAGGCCCATCGCGTAGTTGTGGTCGGTGGCGCTGGCCGAGTAGCTGATGAAGATCTTGCCGTTGCGGCGCAGGACCGAGGGCCCCTCGTTGACCCGGAAGCCGATGGTTTCCCAATCGTATTCTGGCTTGCTCAACAGAATCGGCTTGCCCTCGATCTGCCAGGGGGTCTTCATGGGCGCGATGTAGAGATTCGAGTTGCCTTCGATCTCGTAGTCCTTCTGCGCCCACAGGTAGTAGAGCCGGCCCTTGTGGGTGAAGGTGGTGGCGTCCAGGCAGAAGCTGTCGATGCCGGTGTCGACCTGGCCCATGAATTCCCATTCGCCTTCGAGCGGGTTGGCGCTGGTATTGCGGATCGCGTACATGCGGTGCTGGAACAGCTTGTGCTTGATCTCGCGGCTGGGGGCGGCGGCGAAGTAGACGTACCAGGCGCCCTGGTTGAAGTGGATCTCCGGGGCCCAGACCAGTTCGGAGTACGGGCCGGTCTCGGGCTTGGTCCAGGCGGTGACCGTGGGGGCCGTGGCCAGGCCTTCGATGGTGGCGGCGCGGCGCAGCTCGATCTGGTCGTACAGGGGGACCGAGGCGGTGAAGTAGTAGTAGCCGTCGGTGTGCTTGTAGATGTAGGGGTCGGCGCGTTGTTCGATCAGGGGTTTCAGGACGGTTTCTTGCATGGTTAGTCTCGATTCAAAGTTTGCCTATCACCGGAGCGCCGGCCGCCGCGTTCAATCCGCACCTGCGTCACGTCGCAACGTATCCGTGCGCGCGCATGTCCTTCTTTACGCCGTCGTAATAATCGTCGCTGATGCGGTACTTGAACATCAGCGCCCCCATCAGGAAGTGGAACACGCCAGGAATCACCGACAGCATCAGCGCGATGCCCTGCAGCGCCAGGGCCGACTGCTCCTGGTTCGGCTGGTACTCGAAGACATTCAGGAGAATGCCCACCATGCCGCCCGCGATCGCCATGCCGGCCTTCTGGCACACCGAGATGCCGCCGAAGGCGAAGCCCGAGACGCGCTTGCCGGTCTTGACCTGGCCGTAGTCGATGGTCTCGGCGATGGCCGACCAGAACACCGGCGCATGCAGGTCCACCACCAGCGACAGCACGAAGTACAGGATAAAGGCCAGCATGATGTCGCCCGGCTGGACCAGCACGTAGATCATCACGCTCAATACCGCCACCATCAGCTGGGTGTAGCGGAACAGCTTGACCTTGCAGTAGAACTTGGTGGTCCAGGTGGACACCACCATGGCCAGGATCGCCGCCGCCACGCCGGTCGACAGGAAGGCCGAGACGGTGGCGGTGTCGCCTCCCAGGAAATACTTGGCGTAGTAGATCGCCACCGAGCCGCGGATCACGTAGCCGATGGTGCCGGTCACGCAGACGCCACACAGGATCAGCCACTGGTCGTTCTGCAGCAGCACCCGGACCTGGTCCATCAGCGGCTGCTTTTCCACCTTGTGCACCACGCGCTCGGTGGTGGTGAAGAAGCAGAACAGGAACAGGCCCACGCCCATCGCCGCCATCACCGCCATCGCGGCCTGGTAGCCGGCCGCCGGGTTGGCGCCGTCCCACCAGCTGGCCAGTACCGGCACGATGATCGTCACCATGAACGCGCCGATCTTGGCGAAGAACAGGCGGTAGCCATTGGCCGACAGGCGTTCCTGCGGGTCCGAGGTCAGGCCGCTGATCAGGGAAATGTAGGGAATGCCCACGCCCGCCGTCATCAGGGTCATCAGGATGTAGGTCGAATACGCCCAGACCAGCTTGGCGTCATAGTTCCAGTCCGGGGTACTGAACACCAGGAACACGCTCAGGCCATAAGGCACCGCGAGCAGCAGCAGCCACGGGCGGTAGCGCCCCCAGCGGGTCAGGACGCCGTCGGTGATCTGCCCCATGATCAGGTCCGCGATCGCCCCCACCACCTTCACCGCCACGAACAGCGCGGCCAGGTCGGCGGTCCGGAGGCCGTAGATGTCGGTGTAGAAGAAGGTGATGATCAGCATCATCGACGAGATCACCACGTTGAGCGCCATGTCGCCGGCGCCGAATCCCACTTTTTCGAGGGTGGAGAGTTTTTGAGTTTGCATGATTCGCGGTCCCTTCCAAACGATTCGGGGCACTGCCGGATACTACCTGCAGTGCCCCTGCTTTGCTGCCTTGCCTTACATCTTCCAGCGCAAGGCGACCGAGACCGAACGTCCGACCTGGACCGTACCGAAATTGGTCAGCTCTTGATTACCCGCATTGCCGAAGTGGTAGTACTGCCGCTGCATTTCGTTCGTCATATTGATAGCGGCGATATCGACCGAGGTCCTGTCGTTGATTTTGTAGGAAACCTGCATGTCCACGCTCTTTTCGGGATGACGCCAGATACCGATCGGATTGGCAAACAAGGCGGCTTCGTTGGCGGCCAGGAAGCCGGAGCGCCAGACATAGGACAAGCGCGCGCTGACCGGGCCCTTCTCGTAAGCCAGGGTGGCGTTATACGAGCGGTCGGACACCCCGAAGAACGGCGTCTCGAGCTGAGCGATGATCTCGCCGGCACTATTAGCCTCAGGAACGTTCTGCGACGAGCTGAGTCGGGTATAACTGCCCTGGAAGCCCAGACCGTCCAGCGGGCCCGGCAGCCACTTCGGGAAGTAGATCAAGCCGATCTCGACACCTTTGATCGTGCCGTCGGAAGCGTTGACCGGCGAGTTGATGACGTAGTCATAGCCGTTCGTATGGTCGCCGCCCGAGGTCGAGTCGCGGAACGGATCGTCCGCCGGTTCGACGTGAATCTTGCGGCGCAGGGGCACGACCAGGCCGTCGATCTTGCGCTTGAACAGCGTGCCGTAGAGCGCGCTGTCTTTCTGGAAGTACCACTCACCCGTCAGATCGAAGTTCGTCGACTGCGTCGGCTTCAGGTCCGGATTGCCGCCGGTGCCCGAGCCATACCCCACCCGCGACACGTCGTCAGCCAGTTGCAGGACAGGATTCAGGTCACCGAAGTTCGGGCGGCGCAGGGTCTTGCCAAAGTTGAAGCGCGTCACGACGTCCTGGGTCGGGTCGTAAGTCAGCGTCAGGCTGGGCAGGAACTTGCTGGTCGACTTGCTGGCGCCGGACGGCGTGACCGCCTTGGTGGTGGCATCGACCTTGTAGAAGGTCATGTCGGTATCCACTTTGGTGTAGCGCACGCCGGCATTGGCGCGCAGGCGATTGCCGAACAGCTCGCTTTGGAAATTCCCCATCAGGTAGAGATTGCTCGTCTTCTCCTCGATCTCGAAGGTCTTCTGCAGGCGCAGCTTGTCCGTCGTCAGGAAGTTGCCGTTGACCGAGTTATAGAGCTGTCGCCATTCGTCGATATGGTCGCGGATGGTGTAGGCGTTCGGCTCCACCCATGAGCGCGGAACGTCCGAGATGTCCGTGCCGAAGTTCGAGTTCGTAATGGAATACTGCGGACCCAGCGAGGCGAGGTTGCGGCCCAGGAAGGCCGATTGCGTCCGGTTGGCCTCCGACGCCTTGCGTACGTCGTGGCGCAGGCCGAACTGGAGCGTCTGCAGCGCACCCCAGTCGGCATCGAAGACGCCCCCCAGAGTGCCCGTCAAGGCGCTGCCCTTGTTGCGGTTGGCGTTATCGTAGAACTCCGCCACATTCCACTTGCTCGGGTCGGCCAGGTCGGCATTGTTATTGAAGCGGAATGCCGTATCGCCGCCGGCATTGAAGTCGACATCGATGGACGGTGCGACGCGATCGATCCGGGTGGCCGTGAATTGCGTGTCGAACTCGCTCGTCTGGTACGACAGATCACCGTCCAGCTTCAGCCGGTCGCCGATATTCCACTTGCCGTTCAGGGCGTACACGAAGGAATCGGTTTTCGAGGTGGTGTAGTCGCCGCTGTTGAAACCATAGACGTTGTTGACTGTGCGGGTCTTGATGACGTTCGTTCCCGGGAAGGTCGTGATCGTCCCCGCAGGGTTGCTGCCGAGATCGCCCCACCAGTCGACGAAGCTGAACAGCAGCTGATTGAAGGCCTTGTCGCGATAACCGTTGTACATCGACTCGAAGGTGTAGACCGCATCGCTGTTCGGCTTCCACTGCAAGGCGATATTCGCGGCGGGACGCTTGCGTTCGCCCTGGACGTCGCTCTGGAAAACGGCGTCGCGCGCCAGGTAATAAGGATACGCCTGGCCGTTGAAATTCAGCGTCGAACCCGCTGCCATCGGCAAGCCGGTACGGGTACCGGGCGCCCAGATGTTGTTGTCGAAGATGCGCTGCAAAGGCGTATACCCTGCCGGCACTTCGGCGGCGTTGGGGCTGGTGAACGGCACCATGGCACCCGGCGTCACGCTTTCATTGCGGTACTTCGTCTGGGTACCCGCCAGATTGACCAGGGCGCCGACTTCGCCGATGCCGGTTTCCCAGCGGTTGCTGAACATGGCGCTGAGCTGCGGGTTCCACTTTTTCGCAGGATCCAGATAGGTCTCGCGCGCCGAAATCGACACTTGCGAACCCTTGAAATCGAAGGGCCGCAGCGACTTGACATCGATTTGGCCTGCAATTCCGGTTTCCAACTGGCTGGCGTCGCGCGTCTTGTAAACGTCGATCTGGCGAACCAGGGTCGAGGGAATGTCCTGAAGCGCGACCTGCGTGCCCGACGCGGTGAAGATGTTGCGGCCGTTCCAGGTGGTCTGGACGTCGGGCAGGCCACGGATGGACAAGGCGCCGACTTCGCCACCGGCGCGGTTGGTGACCTGGATCCCCGTCACGCGCTGCAGCGCTTCGACGACATTGTTATCGGGGAGCTTGCCGATGTCTTCGGCAACGACCGATTCCACGACCTGGTCGCTGATGCGCTTGATCGCCAGGCTCTTGATGAGCGATGCCTTGACGCCCGTGACGACCACGGTCTGCGTGTCGCTCGGCTCCGTCGTTTCGGCGGCCGCGGCGGGGGAGATCTCCTGGGCGCCGACCGTGGCGGCGCTCATCAGTCCGGCGCCGGCGAGTGCGGCGACGGTGGCGCGCAACATGAAGGTACGGGTGGGCGCAGCTTGGCCCGATGCTAAGCGTTTCATACGTCTCCTCTGTCGTTATTTTGGTGCGCTGGCGCTGGCTACTCGCCGCTGCTTTTTTTACATGCTCGAGAGGAATGTTAGGCGCTGCACCGAGAACGATCCAATCAATTTTTCCGCCGTTCCGATACCGATTTAAGTATCGACAGCCGAGTATAATGATGTTAGCGCTATCGCTAGAAAGGCTGGAGTAAGCCACTCTGTATACGATTTGCAACGCCCGTTTTGAGGAGACACAATTAGCATAGGCATAGTGCCAAGGATTATTGGTCAAGCAATTGCACTGCTGTTAAGGTACGGGCAGTGGTTTCTTTTTCGCAACTCAGTCCGCCCTCTCTCAGGCGGAACAATGACAACCGCCATCCTTCATGTCATGATCGATAGGCAATATCAAAACCAACTATTGGAGAGAACATCCATGAAGTTCAAGATTCTTGCAGCCGCACTCGTGTCGACCCTGCCGCTGTTCGCCCAGGCGCAAACCAGCGTCCAGATCTACGGCGTCGCCGACGCCTCGATCGGCATCGAGGACACTGACGCACCGGGCGAAGACAACCGCTTCGTCGTCAGCTCGGGCACCCAGTCGACCAGCCGTGTCGGCTTCCGTGGCACCGAGGACCTGGGCAATGGCCTGAAGGCGCTGTTCAACTTTGAGGCCGGCGTCGCACTCGACAATGGCGCCGGCGACAGCGCCGGCCTGTTCCAACGCCGCGCGGTGGTCGGCCTGCAGGGCGCCTTCGGCACCCTCACCGTTGGCCGCGAATACGGCCCGATCGCAGCGGTAGCCCTCTCGGCTGACCCGCTGGGCCACGGCTTCTACGGCTCGACGCTGGGCGGCTTCGGCACCGGCCGCATGACCCGCCGCCTATCGAACTCGGTCAACTACAAGAGCGACGCGGTAAGCGGCGTCACCGTGCTGGCTTCGTATAGCGCGGGCGAGCGCTCGAATGACCCGTCGGGCGACCTGATGGGCGCGGCGATCGAGTACAAGAACGGCCCGCTGTACCTGGGCGCCGGCTACCAGCAGGTCGAGCGCCTGGTTACCGGCGACGACAAGGAATACGCTTTCGGCGCCGGCTACACCCTGGGCGCCTTCGACCTGCGCGCCGCCTACCTGGTGGCCGACCTGACCGGGCCGAACAACGAGTTCAAGTTCACCACCGTCGGCGGCTCCTACACCGCGGGTCCGAACCGCTTCTACGCCTCGGTGCACCAGCAGCGCATCGAATCGGGCGCGCGCGGCAATGGCTTCTCGCTGGCCTACACCTACACCCTGTCCAAGCGCACCAACCTGTACAGCAGCTACGGCAAGGTCCGCAACAACAGCCTGGCGGCATTCGGTCTGAGCTCGGCGGGCGGCACCTTCGCTCCGCCGGCGACCGCGCTGGGCGCCGATCCGACCGTGTTCAACGTGGGCGTGCGCCACTCGTTCTAAGCTTCGGCTTCCCGAGAACGCAAAAACGGCAAGCCCGAGGGCTTGCCGTTTTTTTTCGTGGGTACGGAACGCTGACGCCATCGTAGGGTCGGCGGCTCCGCCGCCGACCCTAGGTCTTAGAACTCTTCCCAGCCTTCCGACGACACGCTCGCCTTGGCCTTGGGCTTGGCGATCGCCGGACGCACCGCTGGCGGCTTCACGGACGGCTTCGCTGCGGGCTTTGCGGCCGGCAGCGAAGCCTGCACGGGCGCCTCGGCCACCGGCGCCGCTGCCGGCTCGGCGCCGATGCGGAACACCGACACCGCCTTGGCCAGCAGCGCGGCCTGGTCCTGCATCTGGCTCGAGGCGGCGGCGGCTTGCTCCACCAGGGCCGCGTTCTGCTGCGTGCCCTCGTCCATCTGCGCCACCGCCTGGTTGATCTGCTCGATGCCGGCGGTCTGCTCCTGGCTGGCAGCGGTGATCTCGGACATGATGTCCGTCACGCGGCGCACGCTCTCGACGATCTCCTGCATCGTGGCGCCGGCTTCGGACACCAGCTTGCTGCCGCTGGACACCTTGTCGCTCGACTCGCCGATCAGGGCCTTGATCTCCTTGGCCGCATTGGCCGAACGCTGCGCCAGGTTGCGCACCTCGCTCGCCACCACCGCGAAGCCGCGGCCCTGCTCGCCGGCGCGTGCCGCTTCGACCGCGGCGTTCAGCGCCAGGATGTTGGTCTGGAAGGCGATGCCGTCGATCACGCCGATGATGTCGCCGATCTTGCCGGCCGAGGCGTTGATCTCGCCCATGGTGCCGACCACCTGGCCGATCACCTCGCCGCCGCGCGCGGCGACGTTCGATGCCGCTTCGGCCAGCACATTGGCCTGGCGCGCGTTGTCGGCGTTCTGCTTGACGGTCGAGGTCAGCTCTTCCATCGAGGACGCCGTCTCTTCCAGCGCGCTCGCCTGCTGCTCGGTGCGCGAGGACAGGTCCTGGCTGCCGGCCGCCACTTCGGCCGCGGCCACGGCGATGGTGTCGGTGCCGGTGCGGACCGTGCCGACGGTACGCGCCAGGTTCTCGTTCATGTCCTTGAGCGCCTGCAGCAGCTGGCCGGTCTCGTCGCGCGTGCTGACCTCGATGCGGCTGCTCAGGTCGCCCGAGGCGACGGTGCGGGCCACTTCCAGCGCCTTCGCCACCGGACGGGTGATCGAACGCGTGATCCACCAGGCCACGGCGGCGGCCAGCGCCAGCGCCAGCGCACCCAGGCCCCACATCAGGATGGCCGTGTTGCGGTAGGTGGCGGCAGCTTCGGCGGCCGCATCCATGGCGATCTGCTTCTGCAGCGCGGTCTGGTCGGCCGTGACCTTCTTCAGGCGCAGCAGGAGCGGACGCAGCTCGCTCTTGAGCAGCGCGCGCGCGGCGTCCAGCTCGTCGATGCCGATCAGCCGGATCAGGCGGTCCTGGCCGCTCACATAGCTCGCCGTCTCGGCCTTCATCTGCGCCAGCAGTTCCTTGGCGCGCGGATTGGCCAGCGACTTGTCCAGCTCGGCGAGGATGCCGGTCATGCTGCGGCGATGCTCCATGATTTCCTCCGTCAGCGCCTGGCGGTCGGCCGGATCGTCGGTCAGCATCATGTTGCGGATCGCGATGGCGATATCGTTGATGTCGGCCTGCATCTTGCCGGTCACTTCGATCTTCGGCATGCGTCCATTGACGATTTCAGCAGTGCCCTCGTTGACGCGGGCCAGCATGGCGTTGCTGATCACGATCATCGCGATCAGCATGGTGCAGACGATGCCGAAGCCCAGGCTCAGGCGCTTGGCGATGCTCAGGTTGGCGAGGTTCATCTTGTTCTCTTCCTTTGTTGTCTTAGGCGGCGTTGCGCAGTTCGGCCACCAGGCCCAGTTCGTCGGATTGCATCAGCTTGTCGATGTCGAGCAGGATCAGCATGCGCTCGCCCACCGTGCCCAGGCCGCGCACGCAGTTGGTCTCGGCGCTCGCGCCCATGTCGGGCGCCGGGCGGATCTGGTCGTCGCTGAGGGTGACCACGTCGGACACGCTGTCGACCACCATGCCGATCACGTGCTGGGCGATGTTCAGGATGATCACGACCGTGAACGAGTCGTAGGAAGGCTCGCCCAGGCCGAACTTGATGCGCATGTCGACGATGGGCACGATCGCGCCGCGCAGGTTGATGATCCCCTTCAGGTGGGCCGGTGCGCTGGCCAGCCGGGTCGGCGCATCGTAGCCGCGGATTTCCTGCACCTTGAGGATGCTGATCGCGTATTCCTCTTTTCCAAGGCGGAACGAGAGTACTTCCTGTTCTTCCGCCGACTTAACCGATTCCATGTTTGCTCCAACTGTGAACTGCGAAATGTAACGTCTTGTTACCTGGCAAGATACATTACGGCGAAGCGGCCGCGGAATCGATGGCGGAATGGAAAGGCATGTGAAATATTCCCCTTTTTTACTGGGCCATATGGCGTGCCTGCAACGGTCGAGCCGGCGTGGCGCAAAGACTTAAGCCCATCTGTGGCCATCCAGACAAGGCCGCGGATCTACTGAAACAGCCGATTGTCCGATAGCACGTAGAATCTCCCCGTTCAGTGCCTCCTGGATAAGAATGTGACCGGCTCCCACGCTCCGCTTCCCCGCAGGCCGCTGCGGGCCTACCTGCTGTGGCTGGTCCTGGCCACGCTGCTGCCCGGGATCGTCGGCGCCTCGCTGCTGTTCTTCCACCAGTACCAGAAGGCGCGCGCCCAGTTCGAGAAGAACACCATGCAGACCGTGCGCGCCCTGGTCCAGACCGTCGAGGGCAAGCTGCTGCAGGGACGGGCCATCGCCCAGACCCTCTCCATCGTCGACGCCCTCGCCCAGGAAGACTTCGCGCGCGCGCACCTGCAGGCCCGCCAGGCGCTGTCCTTGAGCGGCGCCGGCATGAACGCGGTCGTGCGCGACCGGCGCGGCCAGCAGTTGATGAACACGGCGGTCGACTACGGCGTCCCGCTGCCGCTCGACCATTCTCCCCAGATCGACAAGGTCTTCGCGACCGGCAAGCCGTCGGTGGCCGACGTGTTCAAGGGCGCCGTGCGGCGTGAGCCGACCGTCAGCATCGACGTGCCCGTGCTGGTGCGCGGCCGCATCGAGTACGTGCTGAGCATCGGCTTGCGCGCCGACTACTTCGCGGACGTGCTCGCGCCGAAGTCGGTGCCCGAGGGGGCGGTGGCCTCGCTGTTCGACACCAGGGGGGGTCATCTTCGGCCGCAACGTGAACGCCGCGCGCTTCATCGGCCTGCCTGTGACGGACAGCCTGCGCACGGCCATCGGGCGCGCGCGCGAAGGCGTGTTTTCCGCCACCACCCGGGAAGGCGAGCAGGTGCTCACCTTTTACGCGCGCTCGGAACCGACCGGCTGGGGCGTGGCGGTGGGCGTGCCGGGCAGCTTCCTGATCCAGTCGCTGCTGGAACCGCTGGCGCTGCTGCTCAGCGGCCTGGCGCTGCTGTTCGCCATCGGCCTGTGGCTGGCCTGGCGCATCGGCGGACGCCTGGCGCTGTCGGTCAACGGACTGCGGGCGGGCGCGATCGCCCTCGGCAAGGGCGAACCGGCGCCTTTCAACCGCGACGTGGGAGTCCGCGAGACGGCCGAGGTGGCCGAAGCGATCGGCACCGCGTCGCGCCTGCTGGAGGAACGCGGCCAGGCGCTGGCGGCCAAGGAAGGCGAGCTGCGCGAGTCGCATGTGCTGGCCCGCTTCGGCACCTGGCACTGGGACCTGGCGAGCGGCGACTTCACGACCTCGGATTCGGTGCCGGCCATCTTCGGGCGCGCGGTCCCGCCCTTCCCCGCGCAGCGCGGCAGCCTGCTGCCCGAGGAATCCTGGCTGCGCATCGAGCGCCTGTGCCAGGACCTCGTACGCACCGGCGGCAGCGGACGCCTTGAACTCGAGGTCAACCATGCCGACGGCCGGCGCATCTGGATCGACTGGCGCTGCGAGACCATCGCCGGCCCGGACGGCAGCGTGGGCGCCCTGCGCGGCACCTTGCAAGACGTCACGGAGCGCGTCAAGGCCGAGGAAGCGCTGCGCCAGGCCGACCAGCGCAAGAACGAATTCCTGGCCATGCTCGCGCACGAGCTACGCAATCCGCTGGCGCCGATCGCTTCCGGCGCCCAGCTGCTGGGCCAGGACCGGCTCGACCCGGCCCGCATCAAGCAGATCAGCGCCATCATCGCGCGCCAGGCGCGCCACATGGCCGGGCTGGTGGACGACCTGCTCGACGTGTCACGGGTCACGCGCGGCCTGGTGACGCTGGCCAAGCAGCGGCTCGACATCAACGAGGTGCTGGCCGACGCCGCCGAGCAGGTGCAGGAATCCGTGCGCCGCAAGGGCCACCGGCTGGAGGTCCGGCTGCTGCCCGCGCCGGCGTATGTGATGGGCGACCGCAAGCGCCTGGTGCAGGTCGCCGGCAACCTGCTGCACAACGCGGTCAAGTTCACCGCCGACGGCGGGCATATCGAGGCCGAGCTGGACGCCGCCCCGGACTCGGTCCGGCTGCGCGTGAGCGACAACGGCATCGGCATGGCGCCCGCCGAACTGGAACGGGCCTTCGACATGTTCGTGCAGGGCGAACGCACACCCGATCGCGCCCTGGGTGGGCTGGGCATCGGCCTGGCCCTGGTGCGCAGCCTGGTGCAGCTGCACGGCGGGCAGGTCGCGGTGGCGAGCCCCGGCCCGGGTCTGGGCAGCAGCTTCACCATCACCCTGCCGCGCTGCGCCGAGCGCACCGCCACGCGGCAGGACGACGCGCCCGCCGCCGCGCTTGAAGCGCGCCGCCTCAAGGTGATGGTGGTGGACGACAACCAGGACGCGGCCGAGGTCCTGTCGATGTACGTGGCCGCCCATGGCCACGAGGTGCTGGTGGAGAACGCGTCGCCCGCGGCCCTGGAGCGCGCGCCCGGCTTCGCGCCGGACGTGTGCCTGCTCGACATCGGCCTGCCCGACATCGACGGCCACGAACTAGCGCGCCGCCTGCGCGCGGATCCACGGACGCGGGGCGCGTTGCTGGTCGCCGTCACCGGCTACGGCCAGGAACAGGACCGGCGCGCCAGCGCGGCGGCCGGCTTCGACCACCACCTGGTCAAGCCGGTGGACATGGCGAGCCTGGGCCGCATCCTGGAACAAGCCGCGGCCAGCGGCTCCGTCAGCGCTTGATCAGCGCTTGATCAGCGTTTCACCCGGCTGAAAGCATCGCCCTTCTTCCAGGTCGGCATGGATTGCGCGTTGGCCACGGCATAGCCCAGGTTGAGGGTGAACTGGGCCTGCTGCACCATGCCCGACAAGTCCCAGTCCGGCCGGTACTCGTCGCTGATCTGGTGATAATGCTGCTTGAAGCCGACCATCTTCTGGCTGGACGCGTCCTGGCCGTGCTCGAACTCGAAATGGCCGTCGCCCGAGAACACGGCCGACCCGACGTTGAAGGCCGGCACGCCCGCCTTGGCGAAGTTGAAGTGGTCGGCGCGGAAGTAGGCGCCCGACAGGTCGGGGATGGTGGGCGCCAGCTTCAGGCCCATTTGCCTGGCCACGGCCCCCGCCGTCTCGTACAGGCTGCTGCGCTCGGCGCCCGCGACGCCGATGTCCCTGGTCCGGCCGACAAAGTTCAGGCTGTCCAGGTTCAGGTCGGCGGCGGTCTGCGCCAGCGGCACCACCGGGTTCCTGACGTAGGCGGCGCTGCCCAGCAGGCCCTGCTCCTCGGCCGCCGGCCACAGGAAGACCTGGCTGCGGCGGGTGGGCTTCTTGACCGCCTCGGCGGCCATCGCCAGCAGCGCCGCCGTGCCGGAGGCGTTGTCGATGGCGCCGTTGTAGATGCGGTCCTTCTTGCCTTCGGCGGCCGCGCCCTCGTCCGTGCCCAGGTGGTCCCAGTGCGAGGAATACACCACGGCCTGGTCCTTGAGCCTGGGGTCGGTGCCCGGCACGATTCCCACCACGTTGAACTGCTCGACCTGGCGCACCGCGGACTTGAGTTCGACGCGGGCGCCGATCTTCAGGTCGACCGGGCGAAAGTCGCGCCGCTCGGCCTGGGCGCGCAGCTGGTCCAGGTCATGCCCGCTGGCCGCGAACAGTTCGCGCGCCGTGTCCTCGTGCAGCCAGCCCTCGACCGGGTTGCCGGCGCCGGCCAGGTGGAAGCGCTCGTGCGAGAAGCCGTTGGCCGGCACGCTCCATGGATAGGAGGACGACGGCAGGGTGTGGATCAGGAGCGCACCGGCCGCGCCCTGGCGCACCGCTTCCTCGAACTTGTACAGCCAGCGGCCGTACCAGGTGTAGGCCTTGCCGGCGAAGCGGTTCGGCTCTTCGCTCGTCGGCTGCGGGTCGTTGACCATCATGACCAGGATCTTGCCCTTCATGTCCTGGCCCTTGTAGTCGTTCCACTTTTCCTCGTCGGCGACGACGCCGTAGCCGACGAAGACCAGGGGCGCGTCGAAAGCCAGGGCGGTCTTGCCGCTGGCGGTCCCGAACACGATGCCCTTGCCGGGCTCCGGGACGAGGCGCTTGCCGCCGGTCTCGAAGCTGACGCTGCTGCCCGGCAGCAGCCGGGTGCCTTCGATCCTGACCGGCTGGCGGTAGCCGCCACCGGGGATGGGCTGCAGGCCGATCAGCGCGGCTTGGGTTTCCAGGTAGCGCACGGCCAGGTCGCCGCCGCGCTGGCCGGTGCCGCGGCCTTCGAACAGGTCGTCGGCCAGGAAGGACAGGTGGGCGCGCAAGGCGGCTTCCGACACCTTCGGGGCCGCTTGCTGGGCGTGGGCGGAATGGGTGAGGACAGCGGCGCTGAGGGCCAGGACGGAAGAACGGAGTCGCATCGCAGGGTTCGCAAAAGAGTCGTCAAAAGGCCATCTTACCCCAGCGTGCATATGTTTACGCCAAGTCTTGGCTGCATGCGCGCGGCGTCCTATACTGCTACCACCATTAACTTTTCATCAAGGACGCGCCATGGCCGTTTCCCGACGCAGCGCGGTGGCCGCGCTGGCTAGCCTGCCGCTGGCGGCGCATGCCACCCCCGGCGCGCCCGCCGCTCCCGCCACCAAGGAATCCTCACGCATGTACGGACTGATCGGAAAAATGCGCGCCCAGCCGGGCCAGCGCGACGCCCTCGTCGCCATCCTCCTCGAAGGCACAGCCGCCATGCCGGGCTGCCTGGGCTATGTCGTGGCCAAGGACCTGCAGGATGCGGACGCGCTGTGGATCACCGAGACCTGGGACAGCCGCGAAAGCCACAAGGCCTCGCTTGCGCTGCCTTCGGTGCAGGCGGCGATCGCCAAGGGACGCCCGCTGATCGCCGGTTTCGGCGAGCGCTTCGAGACCGAGCCGGTGGGCGGCCAGGGCCTGATGGGCAAGCGCAGCGCGTGAGCGGAACAGATCAGGCCGCGGTCGGCGCGCCCGCAAAGGGACGCGCATCGGTGGGGACGTCGATGACGAAGCTGGTTCCCTCCTCCTCGGAGCTGGACATCAGGACGCTGCCGCCGTGGGCCTCCGCCACGCGCCGCACATAGGACAGGCCCACGCCCCAGCCTTCGCCGGCATCGTGGTTGCCCGCGCGCCGGAACAGCTGGAAGATGCTCTCGCTGTCCTCGGGCGCGATCGGCGCGCCCTTGTTATGCACCAGCACCTGCACGCGCTCGATGGTCGTGCTCACGCTGAGGCGGATCGGTTCCTCGCGCGCGCCATACTTGATCGCATTGTTGACCAGGTTCTCGATGGCGCGCTGCATCGATTCGCGGCACCACCAGCCCACGACCGGGTCGACTTCGAGGTGCAGTTCCACCGAATGGAAGCTTTGCGCGTACTGCGCCACCTCGCGCGCCACGTCGGCCATGTCGACCTGGGCGATGTGCAAAGGAAAGGGACCGGCCTTGGAAAACGAGATCCGGTCCAGCATTTCGCGCGTCATGACATCGATGCGCTGGGTGCTGGCGACGATCTTGCCGGCGTAGCGCTTGACCGCCTCGTCGCCGGACAGATGTTCGATCATCTGGGCCGCCATCTGCGCGGTCGACAGCGGGGTGCGCAGGTCGTGCGCGACCGCGGCCACATACTGCTCGCGCAGCGCGGCCTGCACCACGGCGAAGGAATTCGCGCTTTCGCGGATGGTGGCGTCGATGCTGGCGATGACCACGCTGCGCTCCTCCGCCGACAGCGCCACGCCGTTGCGATCGAGCTCCGCGAACAAGGTGTCGCGGAAGATCTGCAGCTCATGGATGACGTCGGTGGCGTCGTATTCGGTCATGCGGGCGCGCTCGCCCCCGTGTTCGCTGGCCACGGCGCCCAGGTCGTTGTGCGCGCGCGCCGCGTAGCCGGGCGTGAGCAAGGTGGCCAGGGTGTCGAAATAGGCGGGAATGGTGTTTTCCAGGATCGGCACCGGCAGCTTGCGCGCCTGCCGCACCGTGCCACGCACGTTCGCCATCCAGGCCGTGAGGATCTGCGTGCGCATGGCCAGTATCGCCCGGGTGGCGGGCGAGAGGTCTTCCTGGTCTGGCGACAGGTGTCCGGTCAGGTTGGCATTCACGCGGCGGTTCCGTAGTTGAAAAATGAACAACGAATATGAGCAGAGTCTACATCAGGGGGCGGGGGCGCGGCGCGTGACTGTATTGGCGTGCGGATGGGATGCAAAGTTCTCGTGTGCAACGCTCTTGGCGAGCGCAGAGGCTCGTGGCCAGGCGTGCAACTTGGGCGGAACAATGCCAGCGGCATTGTTCCGGCCTTCGCCGGAACCCAAGCTTGCAGGCACACCACCAAAGTAAAAAGGCCGCCCAAAGGCGGCCTCACGATCATCAGCGCACCGGCTGCGCCTTCAACCATTCCATATATTTCGCCACCCCGTTCGCCACATCGGTGAACGGCTCCGCATACCCCGCCTCCCGCAGCGCCGAGATATCCGCCTGGGTAAAGCTCTGGTACTTCCCTTTCAGCTTGTCCGGGAAAGGCAGGTACTCCAGCAGTCCCTTGTCCACGATCTCGCCCAGCGCCATCGGCGCCCCACCCTCGTTCGCGAGCGCGTTGGCCGTGGCCACCGCCAGGTCGTTGAAGGGCTGCGCGCGGCCCGTGCCCAGGTTGAAGATACCGCGCTTCTCGGCGTGGTCGAGGAAGAACAGGTTGACCTTGACCACGTCTTCCACGTAGATGAAGTCGCGCATCTGGGTGCCGGCCTCGTAGCCTTCGTTGGCGCCGAACAGCTTGACCTTGCCCTCTTTCTGGAACTGGTGGAACTGGTGGAAAGGCACGGAGGCCATCGTGCCCTTGTGGCCTTCCAGCGGGCCGTAGACGTTGAAGTAGCGCAGGCCGACCACTTGCGGGCCGGTGTCCTTGCCGCGGCTGCGGCCCAGCCAGTGGCGGCGCACATACTGGTCGAACAGGAATTTCGAATAGCCGTAGACGTTCAGCGGGCGCTCGTGCGCGCGCTCTTCCCTGAACACGGTGCCGCCGCCGTACACCGCCGCCGACGAGGCGTAGATGAAGGGGATGTTCTGGCGCTGGCAGAACTCGAACAGCTCGATGGTGTACTCGTAGTTGTTCGACATCATGTAGCGGCCGTCCATCTCCATGGTGTTGGAGCAGGCGCCCTGGTGCAGCACGGCGGTGAACTTGCGGTCGAACTGGCCGGCGCGCAAGCGGGTGATGAAGTCTTCCTTGTCGAGGTAGTCCGCGATCTCGGCGTCGACGATGTTGTGGAACTTCTCCGGGCGCGACATGTTGTCGACGCCGAAGACGGAAAACGGCTGGCGCTTCGACAGCGCGTGCACCAGGTTTGCGCCGATGAAGCCCGCTGCGCCTGTAACAAGAATCATGGTGGGTCCTCTCTAAGAATGCGTCACGCCGGCAGCACTGGCGGCGAGCATGGGTTGCAGGGGCTGCCACACGGCGGCAGGCAGGATCTGCTTCATGCAGTTCTGGTGCCCCAGCGGGCACTCGCGCTGCTGGCAGGGCGAGCATTCGATGTGCAGCCACAGCACCTTGGCCAGCGCGGACAGCGGCGGCGTGTGGCGCGGGTCGGTCGGGCCGTAGATCGCCACCACCGGGCGCCCGAGCGCGGCGCCGATGTGCATCAGGCCCGAGTCGTTGGTCACCACGGCGGCCGCGCGCGCGATCAGGGCGATCGCCTCGCTCAGCGAGGTCGAGCCGGCCAGGTTGTGCGCTTCCGGCGCCACGGCCGTGATCTCGTCGCACACCGCGCGGTCCTTCGGGGAGCCCATCAACAGGATGCCCACGTCCGGACGCTGGGCGCGGATGGTCAGCGCCAGCTCGGCGAAATAGGATGAGGGCCAGCGCTTGGCCGGGCCGAATTCGGCGCCCGGCGCGAACACCACATAGGGACCGGCCGGCAATGCCAGGCGCGCCGAGGCGGCCAGGGCCTGGGCCTCGTCGCCCCGCATCACGGGCTCGGGCAGCCTGTCGGGACGCGGCAGGTGGCGCACGGGTTCGTCCGCCAGCGCGGCGTAGAACTGGGCCATGGGACGTGGCGCGTCCTTGTCGTCGTGGTGCATGACGTTGACCAGGCCGTAGCGCATCTCGCCCTTGTAGCCGACCCGCTTCGGGATGCCGGCCAGCCAGGGGATCAGGGCGAACTTCAGGGTGTTCGGCAGCACGTAGGAATCGGCATAGCCGCGCGCCTTCAGCATCTTCGCGAACGCGCGGCGCTCGGCCAGCTGGAGCTTGCCGTGCTTGAACGGCGCCTCGAGCACGGTGTCGACCTCGCCCATGGCCTGCCACACCGGGGCCACCCAGGTGGGCGCCAGCACGTCGATCGGGCGCTCGGGGTGGCGTTCCTTGAGGCGGCGCAGCAGCGGCTGCGCCATCACGGCGTCGCCGATCCAGTTGGGGGAAATGACAAGGGTGCGCAACATCGTCGTTCTTCGTCGTTCTAAGGAGTTCGTAACCCGGGATTATAGCAATCGCCAGCCCTCGGGCGTGGCCCGCAGCCGGTGCGTCAGGTTGACCCGTTCCAGGAACACGCTGTCGTGGGAAACCACGGCCAGCGCGCCCTGGTAGGCGTTGAGCATGCTCTCCAGCGCCGCCAGCGAGGCCAGGTCGAGGTGGTTGCCGGGTTCGTCGAGCAGGAGCAGCTCGGGCGGCTCGTCCGCGTACAGCTCGCAGGCCAGCGCCGCCTTCAGCCGTTCGCCGCCGCTGAGCAGGCCGGCAGGCAGCTGGACCGCCTGGGCGTCCAGTCCGAGCTGGACCAGCCAGGTGCGCAGCATGTCCTGTCCCACGCTGCGGTTACGCTCCAGCAGCTGCTCCAGGGTCGAACGCTGCGGCGCCAGGCTGTCCAGCCGCTGGTCGAGCCAGGCCACGCGCGCCGGCAGCCTGGCCTGGCCCGCGCGCGGGGCCAGGGCGCCGCCCAGCACCTTCAGCAGGGTCGACTTGCCGCAGCCATTGGGGCCTTCGATGCCGAGGCGCTGGCGCCCGGTGAGTTCCAGGCTGATACGGTCCAGCGGCGCCCGCGCGAAAGGCAGCACGACCTCCTCGAGCGAGGCGACGCGGCGCTGGGCCGGCGCCGCGTCAGCCACGGCGTGGATGCGCACCGCCGCATCCGCGCGCAGGCGCCGGGCGGCGTCGCGCACCGCCCGCATCCCCTCTTCGCGCGCGGCCTCGTGCTGCAGGCGCAGGCGGCCGGCGCTGCCTTCGCTGCGCTCCTTGCGTCCGCCCAGCAGGATGGCGGCCTGGTTGGCGGTCTTGCCTTCGCGCTTGCCGCTTGCTTCGCGCCGCGCCTGGCGCTCGCGCTGGTCGCGCCGTCCCTGTTCGTCGCGCCGCAGGGCCAGGCGCGCCTGTTCCAGCTCGCGCGCGGCGCTCTCCTCTTCCCGGCGCCGCGCGGCTTCGTAGAAGGCGACATTGCCGCCGTAGCTGCGCAAGCCCTGCTCGGACAGCTCGACGATGCGTTCCATGACGCCCAGCAGTTCGCGATCGTGGCTAATCACCAGCAAGCCCCTGCGCCAGGCCAGCAATTGCTGCGCGAGCGCCTCGCGGCCCGCTCGGTCCAGGTGGTTGCTCGGTTCGTCCAGGATCAGGAAATCGGGATCGCGCAGCGCGGCCCCGGCCAGGGCCACGCGCATCGCCTGGCCGCCGCTGAGCGCCGCCGCCGGCGCGCCTGGTGCAAGCCCTGGCAGGCCCGCGCGCTCCAGCTCCTGCGCCAGGCGCTGGCGGAGGTCCCACGCCTCGCCCACGGCCTCGAAATCGGCAGGGTCGGCGCTGCCGGACTCGATGCGCTCCAGCGCCGCCAGGACCGGCCCGGCGCCGGCCAGTTCCGCCACCGTACAGGAGTCTGCCTGGCCGGCATGCTGGGACAGGTAATAGACCGAGGCCGGACGCAGGCAGCGTCCGGCGCTCGGTTCCAGCTCACCCGCAAGCATGCGCGCCAGGACACTCTTGCCGGCGCCATTGCGCCCGACCAGGCCGGTGCGGCGGATGTCGAATTGTTCGGTGAGACCGGAGAACAGGATCCTGCCGTCGGGCAAGATGAAGGATGCGCTGTCGAGCGCGAGGAAAGAATGCGTCATGGATGCTCCAGGAATGCCGGCGGTCTTCCCTGCTGTGCGGGAAGGCGAAGAACTGGCCGTCAGCAGACGGCGGCATCAATGGCGCATCGGACGATTACCTCCTGGTGGAATGAGCGCGATGTTAGCAGAGCAAACGGACGATGTCGAACCTCTCCCCCAAGGTGGACAGATTGTCCACCCGTGCGCGCGGGTCCGCATCGAGGCTTATAATTTCGGCATGCATAGCCTGCGCAGATACCGCTTGCCTTACGGATGGGCCGCCCTCGCCGCGTTCCTGTTCGGGCTGTTCATGCCCGTCGCGGCCCACGCCATCGGCGCCGACCAGCCGCGCACCATCGTGCTCGAAGTCTGCAGCGCCATGGGCAGCAAGAGCATGCTCATGGTCGTGGACGGCGGCCTGGAAGACGCGGGCAAGGCCGTGCAGGACATGACGCATTGCGACCTGTGCTGCCCGCAGCATCACCCGCCCTTCGCGCCGCCGCCCCAGCCGGGTTCCCTGCCCGCGGTTGATGCCGGGCGCGACACCCATCCCCCGCTGTTCTATCACGCGCCCGCCCCGCAGTTCGCCTGGTCGCCGCTGCAGTCGCGCGGACCGCCCCGCCTTCGTTCCTGACTCTCTGCTTTCGTGTTCGCCGCGCCGGCAGGCTTGCCCGCGCGTGGACGCGCCATCCCACACACGCCGGCGGCGCATCGCCGGCGCACAGGAACGATCATGAGCAAGATGTTTTCTCCGCCCCACGTGCGGACCGCCCTCGCCTTGGGCGTACTCGCCTTCTCCTCCGCCCGGGCCCAGGAGCTGCCCACCGTCGAGATCACCGCCCAGGCGCCGCGCGCCAACGGCTGGCTGCGCCTCGACACCCCCACCGTCACCGGCAGCCGCCTGGGCCTGAGCCCCCGCGAGACGCCGGCCAGCGTCACCCTGGTCGACCGCGCATTGATCGACGCGCGCGGCGCCCAGGACACCCAGGAGATCCTGCGCGCCATCCCCGGCGTCACCGCCCACGATGCGCCGGGCAATATCGGCGTCAGCTACCGCGGCTTCGGCAGCGGCTCGGTCAGCCAGCTGTTCAACGGCATCAACGTCCAGTATTCGATCGCCGCGCGGCCGGTGGACAGCTGGATCGTCGACCGCGTCGAAGCCATCGGCGGGCCGTCCAGCTTCCTGTTCGGATCCGGCGCGGTGGGCGGCTCGATCAATGTGCTGACCAAGCTGGCGCAGCGCAGCGAGTTCTCCGAAGCGCGGCTGCGCCTGGGCACCCAGGACCTGGCGGAAGCCTCGGCCGGCCTGAACCGCCGCCTGGACGACGGCGGCACGCACTACGGCCGCATCGACATCAACCAGCGCAAGGCCGGCGGCTGGACCGACGGCACCGGCTCGCGCGCCAGCCAGCTGGCGGCCTCGGTGCTGTCGAGCTTCAGTCCCGCCTTCAAGCACACCCTGGCCTACGAGTTCCAGCAGGAAGACGTGGACCGCCCCTATTGGGGCACGCCCCTGCTGAATCCCGTGGCCGGCACGCTGCGGATCGACGGGCGGACCCGCTTCAGGAACTACAACAGCCGGGATGGCGTCTACGACCAGCGGGTGCACTGGCTGCGCTCGATCGCCGAGTGGCGTCCGCATGACGCGCTGCGCCTGACGAATACCGTCTACGTCTACGACGCGCTGCGCGACTACCGCAATGTCGAGACCTACCGCTTCAATCCGGGCAATACGGGAGTGGTCCGCTCCGCCATCCTGCTCCAGCGCCACGACCAGCGCCTGGTGGGCGACCGCATCGACGCCGTCTACAAGGGCCGCCTGCTGGGCCGGCGCAGCGAC
Source organism: Massilia sp. DD77 (assembly GCF_036961685.1). Taxonomy (NCBI): domain Bacteria; kingdom Pseudomonadati; phylum Pseudomonadota; class Betaproteobacteria; order Burkholderiales; family Oxalobacteraceae; genus Massilia; species Massilia sp. DD77. The sequence goes on along the minus strand of NZ_JBAMDH010000014.1, from coordinate 56,869 downwards.
TGGGTAGTCGGCCTGGACCTGAGCGTCAACAAGCAGACCCGTTTCCCCAACAGCCTGGCGGCCACGGTGGGCACGGTCGATCCCTACGACTTCGTGACCGAGCGCTTCTTCGACCTTCCCGGCATGAAACCAGGCTTGCGTCCCGACCGCGACAACAAGGTGAGGACCGCCGCGCTGTACGCCGAGAACCGCACCGCCCTGCTGCCCACGCTGAACCTGGTGACGGCGCTGCGCCACGAACGCATCGACCTCGCGCTGACCAACCGGCGCGACGTTACCGCCGCCAGCCCGGCCAGCTTCGAGCGCCGCTACCGTCCGAGCACCGGCCGGATCGGTCTGGTGTGGGACCTGACCCCGGGCGCGATGGCCTACGCCCAGTACGCCACGGCCGCCGACCCGCCCTCGGGCGTGCTGACCACCGCCTCGTTCGCGGACGTGCGCAACAACAGCGAACTGACCGACGGCCGCCAGGCGGAGCTCGGCGCCAAGTTCGATTTCTTGGGCGGCAAGGGCAGCGCCACGGTGGCGGCCTACGACATCACCCGCCGCAACATCGCCAACCAGGACCCGGACAACAGCCTGCTTACCGTGCTGGTCGGCGAACAGTCCTCGCGCGGCCTGGAGTTGGCGGCCGGCGTGCAGCCGAGCCGGGACTGGTCGGTCCAGGGCAGCTGGACCTGGGTCGATGCGCAGTACGAGAACTTCCGCCAGGGCGGCGTCTCGCTCGCCGGCCGCGCGCCCGCCAATACGCCGAAGACCGTGGCCAACCTGTGGGTGTCCTACGCGGCCAGCCCGCGATTCAGGATCGACGTGGGCGTGCGGCGCGTGGGCAAGGTCTATGCGGACGCCGCCAACACGCTGGACTGGCCGGGCTATACCCTGGCCGACCTCGGCCTGCGCTACCAGCTGACCCGCCAGCTGTCGCTGGCCGCGCGCGTGCGCAACCTGCAGGACCGGGTCTACGCCGCGAACGTGAGCACCGGCATGGCCTATCTCGGCGCCCCGCGAACGGCGGACCTGGCGCTGCACCTGGACTTCTGAGGAGCGCGCCATGAATAGCCGGACAAAGCGGCTGCTGTTCCTGGCTCACCGCTGGCTGGGCATCGTCATGTGCCTGCTGTTCGCGATGTGGTTCGTGTCGGGCGTGGTGATGATGTACGTCGGCTATCCCAAGCTGACCGAGTCCGAACGCCTGCGCCACCTGCCGCGCCTGGACGCTTCCGGGCCGCTGCTCGCACCGCAGGAGGCGCTGGCGCGCGCCGGCCTGCACGGGCCGCTGAAAGCGCTGCGCCTCAGCGCGGGCAGCGGCGGCAAGCCTGTCTATCTGGTGGCTGGCCCCGGTACAGGCCCAGGCACAATCGCCATCGACGCGCGTACCGGCGCGCGCCTGGGCCCGGTGGACGAGGCGCGCGCCCTGGCCAGCGCCGCCGCGTATGCGGGCCCGCATACGGCCTTGCGCTACCTGGGCACGGTGGACGAGGATGCCTTCACCCATTCCCGCGGCCTGGACGCGCACCGGCCGCTGCACCGCATCCAGCTCGCGGACCCGGAGGCCACCCTGCTCTACGTCTCCGGCAGCACCGGCGAAGTGGTGCGCGATGCGCCGCGCGCCGAGCGGCTGTGGAACTACGCGGGCGCCTGGATCCACTGGCTGTATCCCTTCCGCGGCAATGGCTTCGACCGCTACTGGTCCGGCATCGTGAACTGGCTGTCGATCGCCGGCATCGTCGCGGCCCTGAGCGGGACGATCGTCGGTATCCTGCGCTGGCGTTTCCGCCGTCCCTACCGCAGCGGGGCGCGCACGCCCTACCAGGACGCGATGATGCGCTGGCATCACATCGGCGGCCTGCTGTTCGCACTGGTGACGATCACCTGGATCTTCAGTGGACTGATGTCGATGCATCCCTGGCGCGTGTTCGACACCGGCGCGCCGCCGCTGCGCACCGAGCCCCTAGTCCTGTCGCCAAGCGATGCGGCGCCCGGCGCGCTGCTGGAAGCAGGCGCAGGCATACGGGAACTGACCTGGACGAAGGTCCTTGGCCGGAGCGCGGTGCTGGCCCGGGCGGCCGGCGGCCGCCCCCTGGTGCTGGACAGCGAAACAGGTACGGCGGTCGCGATCGACAGGCCCGCCCTCCTGCGTGAGGCCGCGCGCCTGCTGCCGGCGCCCGTGCTGCGCGTCGAGGAACTGAGCGGGTACGACCTGTACTACTACGCGCGCGCCGACCACACGATGACGGGCGGCGGCGACAAGCCCCTGCCCATCCTGCGCGTGGTGTTCGGCGACGCCCACGCCACCTGGGTCCACCTCGATCCGCGCACCGGCGCAGTCGTCAACCGCGTCGACCGCGGCAAGCGCACCAGCCGCTGGCTGTTCGCCATGCTGCACAGCTGGGATTGGCGCCCGCTGCTGGAGCGGCGGCCCTTGTGGGACCTGGTCATGATCGTGCTCAGTATGGGTGGAACCCTGCTGAGCGTGACCGGCGTGGTGATCGGCTGGCGCAGGCTGGGACGCAAGCTCCCGGTAGGGTTGGCGGCTCCGCCGCCGACGCGGCAAGCGCTGCCGCGCTGATCGTTGAACGTGTCGGCGGCGGAGCCGCCGACCTTACGATGCGATGCGGGCCGCGTAGTGATCGACCAGCAGCGCCGCAAACAGCAGCGCAAGGTAGATGACCGACCAGCCGAAGGCCTTGCGCGCCACCGGGTCGCTGTAGCGGCGGTGCACCAGCCAGGCGTGGCGCAGGAACACGGCGTTCAGCGCCGTCGCCGCCGCCAGGTAGAGCGCCCCGCTCATCCCCACCACCCACGGCAGGGCCGTACCCAGCGCCAGCGCGATGCTGTAGCGCCACACCATGCGGCCGGTATGGTCCATGCCGTGCGTGACCGGCAGCATGGGCAGGCCGGAGCGCGCATAGTCCTCGCGCCGGTACATGGCCAGGGCCCAGAAGTGCGGCGGCGTCCACAGGAAGATGATCAGGACCAGCAGCCAGGCCTGCAGCGGCAGCTCGCCCGCCACCGCGGCCCAGCCCAGCGCCGGCGGCATCGCGCCCGCCAGGCCGCCGATCACGATGTTCTGCGGGGTGTTCGGCTTGAGCAGGATGGTGTACACGAAGGCGTAGCCAATGAAGGTCGCCAGGGTCAGCCACATGGTCAGCGGATTCACCATCCAGTACAGGGCCGCCGCACCCGCCCCGCCGATCAGGCTCGAGAACCCGACCGTCTGGGCCGTCGTCAGCTCGCCGCGCGCGGTGGCGCGGCGGGCGGTGCGCGCCATGCGGGCGTCGACCCCGGCCTCGATCAGGCAATTCACCGCGAAGGCGGCCCCGGCCAGCAGCCAGATGCCGGCCGCGCTCCAGAACAGCAGGCCCCAGCCGGGGAAGCCGTCGGTGGCCAGCAGGCTGCCGATAATGGCGCAGAACACGGTCAGGAGGGTGACGCGCGGCTTGGTCAGGGTCCAGTATTGCGCGAAGCGGCTGGCCGGCATGGCGCGCGCGGCGCCGCCGGCGAGGGCAGTGTGAGAATTTGACATGGGGTATTCGGTGGATGCGCCGCGGCTGTAGCGGTGGCGGAGCCGCCATCCTACTGGAAATGGGCACGCCTGCGAGGTGGGCAAATCGTCTCAGTTGACCGACAGGCAAGCGTGTCCCGCTTTCGAACCGGCCTTGCCAATCGTGACATAGTCTGGAACGCCGGCTTCCATGTAGGATGCGACACGAACGGGCTGCTGCGGCGCGCATTACGCATCATCTTCGGCAAACAGGCAATCAACATACTGCTTTCTAACGGAAAGAATTGTTTCCGTCGCCGGCCGCACACCGTTGGAATAATTGGCGTTTTTACAACGTTACTTCCAGTATGATTTGCCACGAACTCGCCGTTTTTTCTCTTTCAGGACTCTGCACAAGGAATGACGCATGACTACACAGACAAGGCGGCTCGGCGGGTTCGACAAGGAAAAGCGCGACGTGGCGGCGCGCGACGAACTCGCGGCCCTGCGCCATGACATCGAGCAGCGCATCGAATTCCTGCTGGCCGAGGGCGGCGGCCAGGCCGACCTCCTGAGCATGGCCATGCGCGCCGGCGCGCTCAGCGCCGGCAAGCGCATGCGTCCCCTGCTCATGATGCTGGTGGCGCGCGACCTGGGCTGCGCCTCGCCCGCCGTGCTCGATGTCGCCTGCGCCGTCGAGCTGGTGCACGCGGCTTCGCTCATGCTGGACGACATGCCCTGCATGGACAATGCCCTGCTCCGGCGCGGCAAGCCCGCCATCCACGTGCAGTACGGCGAGGATGTGACCGTCCTGGCCGCGGTCGCCCTGCTCAGCCGGGCCTTTGCCATCCTGGCCGCGATCCAGGACATCGACCCGCTCACCCGCACCCGGCTCGTGACCCGGCTGGCCGAGACGGTCGGCGCGCAGGGACTGGTGCGCGGCCAGTTCATGGACTTGCGCGGCACTGCCCATTCGGAGGCCGAGATCGCCGCCACCAACGACCTCAAGACCGGCGTGCTGCTGGGCGTGGCGGTCGACCTGGCCGCCATCCTGGCCCAGGCCGAGGACGGCGTGGGCCAGTCACTGCGCGCCTTCGCGCTGGCGGCCGGCCAGGCCTTCCAGATCCGCGACGACTTCCAGGACGGCCCGGGCAACGACAGCGCCATCACCGGCAAGGACACGGGCAAGGACGCCGGCAAGGCCACCTTCGTCAACACGCTCGGCACGGACGAGGCGCGGCGCCGCCTGGCGCAGCACCTGGGCGAGGCCGACCGCTACCTGGGCGCGGCCCTCAAAGGCAAGCCGGCCTGCGAACACAGGACGCGCCGCTTCGTACGCGCCCTGTTCGCGCATGGCGTGCCGGAAGCGCGCTTCGCACCGGAGAGCGGCGCCATGGCCTTTGCCGACGCCGCAGCCAATACTGCGGCCAGCATCGCGCATGACGCCCGCGTCAACTGAGCATGGCGCACTTCGCCGTCGTCACGCCCGCCTTCTACAGCCATGTCGGCGCCATGGCGGCGCTCGCCGTCGAGCTGGTCGAGCGCGGGCACCGGGTCACCTTCCTGCACCGGCCGGACGCCGCCCAATGGATACCCGACGCGCGCATCGGCTTCCATGCGGTAGGCGCGGCAACGCATCCGCCGGGTTCGGTGGCGGCAGCGCTGCGCCGCGCCGCCAATCCAGGCGGGCCGCTGGGCCTGCGCCGCGTGATCTTCGACATGGCCGACGCCACCACCATGCTGTGCCGCGAGCTGCCGGCGGCGCTGGAATTCCTGCGCGTCGACGCCGTGCTGGCAGACCAGATGGAAGCGGCCGGTGGCCTGGTGGCCGAAGCGCTCGGCCTGCCCTTCGTTTCGGTGGCCTGTGCGCTGCCGGTCAACCGCGAGCCGGCCGTTCCATTGCCCGTGATGCCCTTCGCCTACGGTACGAGCGAGCGCCACCTCAAGATGGTCGAGGGCAGCACCCGGGTCTATGACTGGATGATGGGCCCGCACCGGCGCGCCATCGCCGCCCAGGCCCGCCGCTTCGGGCTGGGCGAACGCGACAACCTGCACCATTTCCTGTCGCCGCTGGCCCAGCTCAGCCAGACCACCTCCGCCTTCGACTTCCCGCGCCGTGGCCTGCCCGCGCACTTCCACCACGTGGGGCCGCTGCGTTTCACCTGCCGGGCCAACATCAACGCCGGCGCCGCGCACCGCGACTATTTCCTGCCCCAGGTGGCGAATGACCGGCCTTTCATCTTCGCCTCGCTCGGCAGCATGCAGGGCTCGCGCTTCCGCCTTTTCCGGCGCATCGTGCGCGCCTGCCGCGATCTCGACGTGCAGCTTCTGGTGGCCCATTGCGGCGGCCTGGATGCGCACCAGGAGCAGGTGCTCAAGGGCGAAGGCGCGACCTGGGTCTGCGCCTTCGCGCAACAGGAAGCGGTGCTGGCGCGCGCCGACGCCGTCGTGTCGCATGCCGGCGTGAACACGGTGATGGACGCGATCGCGGCGCGCACGCCGATGCTGGCGCTGCCGATCGCTTTCGACCACCCCGGCATGGCGGCCAGGGTGGTACACGCGGAAATCGGCCTGCGCATGTCGCCACGCCTTGCGAGCGCGGCATCCATCGGCGCTGGCGTGCGCCGGCTGCTGGACGAACCGGAATTCCGCCGCCGCATCGAGCCGCTGGCCGAGAACCTGGCGCAAGCGGGCGGCACCCCGCGCGCCGCCGACATCGTCGAGCGCGCACTGCAGCTGCGGCGCGCACCGGACAGCGTGGCCTGCCTTGGATAAGCCTTACGACCTGATCCTGGTGGGCGGCGGCCTGGCCAACGGCCTGATCGCCTGGCGCCTGCTGGCGCGGCAGCCGGGCTTGCGCATTCTGCTGCTGGAGCAGGCGAATGATATCGGCGGCAACCATACCTGGTCTTTCCACGACGGCGACCTCGATCCCGGCCAGCGCCAGTGGATCGCGCCGCTCGTCTCCGCCCGATGGCCGCGCTACGAAGTCGTGTTCCCGCTCTATGCGCGCACCATCGACGGCGGCTACGCCAGCATCGCCTCGCAGGACTTCGCACGCGTGATCGCGCCCGCGCTGGGCGAGTCGCTGCGCCTGGACACGCGCATCGACAGCCTGGATCCCACCAGCGTGCGCCTGGCGGGCGGCCAGACGCTGCCCGCGCGCGCCGTCATCGACGGACGCGGTATGCGCGCCAGCAGCCGCCTGGCGCTGGGCTACCAGACCTTCCTCGGGCAGGAAGTGCGCCTGGCCTGGCCGCACGGCCTGAAGGCGCCGATCCTGATGGACGCCAGCGTCGAGCAGCAGGGCGGCTACCGTTTCGTTTACGTGCTGCCCTTCGGCCCGGACCGGGTGCTGATCGAGGACACCCATTACGTCGACACCCGGCGCACGGAGCCCGAGCGCCTGCGCGCCAACATCGCCGCCTATGCCCGCCAGCGGGAATGGGAAATCACGGAGGTCCTGCGCGAGGAACAGGGCTCGCTGCCCATCGTGCTGGCCGGCGACTTCGACCGGTTCTGGGACGACCTGCAGGGCCAGCCCTGCTCCGGCCTGCGCGCGGGCCTGTTCCATTCCACCACCGGGTATTCGCTGCCGCACGCGGTGCGGCTGGCCGAGCGCATCGCCGCCCTGCCGGACTTCGACGCGCCCCGGCTGTTCGCGGTCATCCGCGACGAGGCGCGCCGGGAATGGCAGCGCCAGCGCTTCTTCCGCATGCTCAACCGCATGCTGTTCCTGGCCGGCAGCCCGGACCATCGCTGGCGCGTGATGCAGCGCTTCTACCGCCTGCCGGCGCCGCTGATCGCCCGCTTCTACGCCGGCCGCCCCAGCCTCGGGGACAAGGCGCGCCTGTTGTCGGGCAAGCCGCCGGTGCCGCTGCTGCAGGCCTTGTCGGCCGCCTGCAAGATCCACCCCCGTCACATCGCCACGCACATCGGAAACCAAGAATGAACGCCACCAAGAAAGCCGTCGTCATCGGCGCCGGGTTCGGCGGCCTGGCCCTCGCCATCCGCCTGCAGGCTAGAGGCGTGCAGACCACCCTGCTGGAAAAGCGCGACAAGCCGGGCGGACGCGCCTATGTCTACGAAGACCAGGGCTTCGTGTTCGACGCCGGCCCCACCGTCATCACCGATCCATCGGCCATCGAAGAGCTGTTCGCGCTGGCCGGCAAGCGCATGGACGACTACGTCGAGATGCTGGAAGTGGCGCCCTTCTACCGCCTGTGCTGGGAAGACGGCAGCCACTTCGACTACGCCAACGACCAGGAGGCGCTCGACCGCCAGATCCACGCCCGCAACCCGGCCGACGTAGCGGGCTACCACCGCTTCCTGGCCTATTCCAAGGCCGTGTTCGAAGAAGGTTATATCAAGCTGGGCGCCGTGCCTTTCCTGTCCTTCCGCGACATGATCCAGGCCGGGCCCCAGCTGGCGCGCCTGCAGGCCTGGCGCAGCGTGTACGGCATCGCGTCGCGCTTCATCCAGGACGAGCACCTGCGCCAGGCCTTTTCCTTCCATTCGCTGCTGGTGGGCGGCAACCCCTTCGCCACCTCGTCGATCTATACCCTGATCCACGCCCTGGAACGGCGCTGGGGCGTGTGGTTCCCGCGCGGCGGCACCGGCGCGCTGGTGCGCGGCCTGGTGCGCCTGTTCGAGGACCTGGGCGGGCGCATCGAACTGAACGCGCCGGTGGCGCGCATCGAGACGGCCGGCGACCGGGTGAATGGCGTGCGGCTGGAAGACGGCCGCCTGTTCGCCGCCGACGCCGTGGCTTCGAATGCCGACGTGGTGCACACCTACGGATCGCTGCTGGACCAGCACCCGCGCGGCAGCCTTGAAGCAGCCAGCCTGCGCAAGAAGCGTTTCAGCAACTCCCTGTTCGTGCTCTATTTCGGACTGGACCACCACCACAAGCAGCTGCAGCACCACACGGTGTGCTTCGGGCCGCGCTACCGCGAGCTGATCAAGGACATCTTCCACGGCGACACCCTGGCCGAGGACTTCTCGCTCTACCTGCACGCGCCCTGCGTCACCGATCCCTCGCTGGCCCCGCCCGGCTGCGGCAGCCACTACGTGCTGGCGCCGGTGCCGCACCTGGGCAATGCGCCGATCGACTGGGAAGTCGAGGGTCCGCTGTACCGCGACCGCATCTTCGACTACCTGGAGCGGCGCTACATGCCGGGCCTGCGCAGCCAGCTGGTCACCAGCCGCATCTTCACACCGCTCGACTTCCGCGACCAGCTCAACGCCCACCTGGGCTCGGCCTTCTCGCTGGAGCCGATCCTGACCCAGAGCGCCTGGTTCCGCCCGCACAACCGCGACGCCCACCTGCCCAACCTCTACCTGGTGGGCGCCGGCACCCACCCCGGGGCGGGGGTACCGGGGGTGATCGGCTCGGCCAAGGCCACCGCGGGCCTGATGCTGGACGAGGTGGCGCCATGAGCGAAGCCCTGCTCGACCACGCCACCCAGACCATCGCGGTCGGCTCCAAGAGTTTCGCGGCGGCCGCCAGGCTGTTCGATCCCGCCACGCGGCGCAGCGTCCTGATGCTCTACGCCTGGTGCCGCCATTGCGACGACGTGGTCGACGGCCAGGAACTGGGCTTCGGCGCCGCCGCTAGGGCGCACGACGCGCGGCGCCAGCTCGAGGAACTGGTCGAGCAGACCCGCCGCGCCTACCGGGGCGAGCCCATGCGCGACCCGGCCTTCGCCGCCTTCCAGGAAGTGGCGCTGCGCCACGCCATGCCGCCGCGCTTCGCCTTCGACCACCTGGCCGGCTTCGCGATGGACGTCGAGGGCGCGCGCTACGAGACCATCGACGACACCCTGCGCTACTGCTACCACGTGGCGGGGGTGGTCGGGCTGATGATGGCTTCGATCATGGGTGTGAAGGACGCCGCGGTGCTGGACCGCGCCTGCGACCTGGGCCTGGCCTTCCAGCTGACGAACATCGCGCGCGACATCGTCGAGGATGCGGAAAACGGCCGCTGCTACCTGCCGGCGCAATGGCTGCTTGATGCCGGCATTCCACCGGACGAACTGGCGCTGCCGCGGCACCGCGCGGCGCTGGCGCGGGTGGCCGCGCGCCTGGTCGACCATGCCGAGCCGTATTACGACTCGGCCAGCGTGGGCGTGGGCGCCCTGCCCCTGCGCTCGGCCTGGGCCATCGCCAGCGCCCGCAATGTCTACCGCCAGATCGGCATCGAGGTGAAACGGCGCGGCGCCCGCGCCTGGGACACGCGCTGCGGCACCTCGAAGGCGGAGAAACTGTGGCTGCTGGGGAAAGGCGGCGTGGCTGCGCTCAGTTCACGTCTTCGCGCCGCGCCGGTGCGTCCGGAGAACTTGTGGCGGCGGCCGGGCGCGGCGCACGCAGCGGGCCTGGATGCCGCGCTTGCAGTTGACGCTTGAGTTGCTCGACCGGCGGGGCGTACAGGAAGCCGAAGGACACGGCGCCCTCCTTGCCCTCGACCGCATGGTGCATGCGGTGCGCCTGGTACAGCCGCTTGAGGTAGCCGCGCTTCGGCACGTAACGGAAAGGCCAGCGGCGGTGCACCAGGCCGTCGTGGGCGACGAAGTACAGGAAGCCATAGGCGGTCATGCCGGCGCCGATCCATTCGAGCGGATGGGCGCCTTCGGTGCCGAACCAGATCAGGGCAATGGCGACACCCGCGAAGACCACGGCGTACAGGTCGTTCTTCTCGAACCAGCCGGTGCGCGGCGCATGATGCGAACGGTGCCATCCCCAGCCGAAACCGTGCATGATGTACTTGTGCGCGACAATGGAAAACAGCTCCATGAACACGACGGTAAGCACGACAATGAAGGCATTCCACAACATGTTCAGGCAACCGGATCGGCAAGGAAGGGAAGCTCACAGCCTACCATACCGGTCCCGGCGCACGCTTCGTACGGGCGCCTGCGCATGACAAACACGGTTCAACATCTCGACAGGACTCTCATGACCCGATTTTCCAGGCCGCTGCTGGCCGCCGTCCTCCTCCTGCCTGCCGCCGCGTCGGTCGCCGCGACCCTTGAAGTGCGCGTCTCGAACGTCGCCGCCGGCAAGGGCACGGTCAACGTGGCGGTGTGCGACAAGGAACGCTTCCTGAAGCAATGCCTCTACAGCGCCTCGGCGCCCGCCTCCGCCGCCGAGACCATCGTGCGCATCGAGGGCGTGCCGCCCGGGACCTGGGCGGTGCTGGCCTACCAGGACGTCAACGAGAACAAGGAACTGGACCGCAACGTGCTCGGCATCCCGAAGGAGAACTACGGGTTCAGCCGGGATGCGCGGGGCAGTTTCGGTCCGCCCGGCTTCGAGGCGGCGGCGATCCAGGTGAACGGCGACATGGCGACCGCCGCGATCAAGCTGCGCTAGAAGCGAGGAGGAATGGCAAGGCGTGCTCCAGCAAGGCCTGCGGCGCCTCCTCCGGAATATAGTGACCACACGGCAGGGCTTCGCCCCTTACATCGTCGGCAAGCAGGCGCCATTCCTTCAGCGGGTCGAAGCAGCGGTGCACCACGCCCTGTGCGCCCCACAGCACCAGCAGCGGCATCCCCAGCCGCTTGCCCGCGTCGCGATCGAGGCGGTCGTGCTCCAGGTCGATGCCGGCCGAGGCGCGGTAGTCCTCGCAGATGCCGTGGGCGGTGCCGGGCAGCGCCAGGCAGCGCCGGTACTCCGCCAGGGCGCGCGGATCGAAAGGCGCCAGGCCGCTGCTGCGCCGGCCCATCACGTCCGTGACGTAGGCGGCCGGATCGGCCTCGATCAGGCGTTCGGGCAGCGGCGCCGGCTGGATCAGGAAGAACCAGTGCCAGTAGGCGCGGGCGAAGGCTTCGCCCGTCTGTTCGTACATGGCGAGGGTCGGCGCGATGTCGAGCAGCACCATCCGCTCGACCGCCGCCGGGTGGTCGAGGGCGAGACGGTGGGCGACGCGGGCGCCGCGGTCGTGGGCCAGCACGCCGAAGCGCCCGAAGCCGAGCCGCCGCATGACCGCCAGCATGTCGGCCGCCATGCTGCGCTTGCTGTAGTTGCCGTGGTCGCTCTCGCCCGCGGGCTTGGACGAATCGCCATAGCCGCGCAGGTCGCAGGCGACCACCGTGAAATGCCGGGCCAGCGCCGGCGCCACGCGATGCCAGATGGCATGGGTCTGCGGGTGGCCGTGCAGGAGCAGGAGCGGCGCGCCGGCGCCGCCGATCACGGCCTGGATGCTCACGCCCGGGCTGGTCTCGAAGCGCTCGGTGCGGAATTCTGGAAACAGGGTGCTGGTCATACGCTCACTTCCCGACTTGTCGTTATTGGTATCCATGCTGCACAGCAATTCGCATCAAGCTGTCGCAAAAGAACCGTCATGTTCATGCGAACGAGGCATACTTAGGTCGTCAGCCAGGGGCTGGAACAGCAGCCATCATACCGTGCGGCCTGAAGGACTGTTCAGTCTGTCCTGCGGGCGTCGAGGAGAACGTTCGGATGGACAATTCTGACCAGGCGCACAGCTTGCCGGACTTCGAACTGGTATTCCAGGGCACGCCCATGCCCTACCTGCTCTTGCGCCCCGACCTGCACATTGTCGCCGTCAACGACGCCTACCTGCAGGCAACCCGCACCACCCGCCAGCACCTGCTCGGCCTGCACATCTTCGCAGCCTTCCCCGACAATCCGGCGGACCCGACAGCCACTGGCGTGAGCAACCTGCGCGCCTCGCTCGACTGGGTGCTGGCGCACAAGGCGCCGCACCGCATGGCCATCCAGAAGTACGACATTCCCGTCCGCGATTCGCCGCACGGGGAGTTCGTCGAGAAATACTGGTGCCCGCTGAATACGCCCGTGCTCTCGGCCGGCGGCGCGCTGCTCTATATCATCCACCAGGTGGAGGACGTCACCGAGCAGACCCTGAAACAGCAAGCGGCCGAGGCGGGCGAGGCGCGCTTCCGGCAGATCGCCGACGCCATGCCGCAGATCGTCTGGTCGGCCCTGCCGGACGGCTACCACGATTACTTCAACCAGCAGTGGTACGACTTCGTCGGCGTGCCCGAAGGCAGCACCGCCGGCGAGGCCTGGAGCGCCCTCTTCCATCCGGACGACATGAAGGAAGCCTGGGTGCGCTGGGCGCACAGCCTCAAAACCGGCGCGCCCTACGAGGTCGAGTACCGGCTGCTGCACCATTCCGGCCAGTACCGCTGGGTGCTCGGGCGCGCCCTGCCGGTGCGCAGCGCGGCCGGCGACATCGTGCGCTGGATGGGCACCTGCACCGACATCCATGACTGGAAAGTCATCCAGGCCAAGCTCGAGGACATGCAGTACCGGCTCGAGGCCGCCCTGAGCGCCGCCGAGATCGGCACCTGGACCTGGAACATGCGCGAAGACCGGGTCTATGCCGACCGCAACCTCACCCGCCTGTTCGAAGTGACGGAAGAAGAAGCCAACGGCGGACCGATCGGGGCCTACCTGAACCACATCCATCCCGACGACGTCGAGTCGGTCCGGAAGGACGTGGCGGACGTGCTCGAGAGCGGCGAATTCTACGAGAGCTTCTATCGCCTGGTCCGCGCCGACGGCAGCGTGCGCCACATCCACGCGCGCGGCAAGGTCTATCACAACGCCGAGGGAAAGCCGACCTGGCTGCCCGGCGTGGCGCTGGACATCACCCAGCAGAAACTGGCGGAAGCGGCGCGCTCGCGGACCGAGTCGAAGTTCCGGGCGATTGCCGAATCGAACGCGATCGGCATCGTCCAGTACGGCAGGGACGGCGGCCTGATCGAGCCGAACGAGGCCTTCCTCGCCATGCTCGGCCGGAGCAGCCAGGACTTTTCGAACGACAGCGTCACCTGGGACAAGCTCACGGATGCTTCCCCCGAATTCCAACAGGGGTGGGCGGAACTCTGCAGCAAAGGCCTGGTCGAACCTTTCGAGACGGAGTTTTGCCGGCCCGACGGATCGCGCCTGCCGGTGTACATCGGCGCTGCCAATTTCGACCGCACCGATTGCGAAGGCATCGCCTACGTGCTCGACGTCAGCGCGGCGAAGAAGGCCCAGCTGGCGGTGGCGGAAAGCGAAGCCAAGTTCCGCACCCTGGCCGAGAACATTCCGCAACTGGCCTGGATGGCGGCGCCCGACGGCGCCATCTTCTGGTTCAACAACCGCTGGCTGGCCTACACCGGCAAGACCCTGGACGAGATGCGCGAATGGGGCTGGGAGACGGTGCACCACCCGGACCACGTCGAGCGGGTGAAAGCGAAGTACGTCGACGCCATCGTCACGCGGCAGGTGGTGTGGGAAGATACTTTCCCCTTGCGCGATGCCGCCGGCAACTACCACTGGTTCCTGTCGCGGGCGGTGCCGATCCGCCGCGCGGATGGAGACATCCTGCACTGGCTGGGCACGAATACCGACGTCACCGTGCAGCGCGAGGCCGAGGCGGCGCTGGAACAGGCGAACCGGCGCAAGGACGATTTCCTCGCCATGCTGGCGCACGAGCTGCGCAATCCGCTGGCGCCGATCAGCACGGCGGCCCAGCTGCTCAAGCTGCCCGGACAGGGCGAAGCGGTGGTCAGGCGCGCCAGCGAGATGATCGGGCGCCAGGTGAAGCACCTGACGGAGCTGGTGGACGATTTGCTCGACGTGTCGCGGGTCACGCGCGGCCTGGTGTCGATCGACAAGCGCGAGGTCGACATCAAGCAGGTGATCGGCAGTGCGGTCGAACAATCGTCGCCGGTGATCGAATCGCGCCAGCACACACTGACCATGCGGCTGGCGTCGGCGCATCCGTTCGTCCTGGGCGACACCACCCGGCTGGTGCAGGTGCTGACCAACCTGCTGAACAACGCGGCCAAGTACACGCCGCAGGGCGGAGAGATTCGGCTGACGATGGAGATCCACGCGGCGCAGGTGTCGCTTTGCGTGAGCGACAACGGCATCGGCATGGATGCGGCGCTGCTGCCGACTGTGTTCGACCTGTTCACGCAGGCGGAACGCACGCCGGACCGCTCCCAGGGCGGCCTGGGGCTGGGCCTGGCCCTGGTCAAGAGCATCGTCCAGCTGCATGGCGGGGAAGTGACGGCGCAGAGCGAGGGTCCGGGCAAGGGGAGCTGCTTCACGGTGCTGCTGCCCTTGCTGGAGAAACGGCGGGCGGCGGACCTGGTTGCCGGTCAGGGCGACGCGGGCGAAGCGGCGCCGCTGCGCATCCTGCTCGTGGACGACAACCAGGACGCGGCGCAGTCACTGGCGGCGGTGCTGCAATCCTACGGCCATGCCGTCACGGTGAGTGCGGATGCCCATGAGGCGCTGGCACAGGCGCACGAGGCGCCGCCGGATGTGTTCTTGCTGGATATCGGGTTGCCGGACATGGATGGCTACGAGCTGTCGCGGCGGCTGCATGCGTCGCCGGAAAGCCGGAACGCCACCTACGTGGCGGTGACCGGCTATGGGCAGGCGCACGACAAGGTGCTGGCCAAGGCGGCCGGCTTCGACCACTATTTCGTCAAACCGGTGGATTTGCCGGCCCTGCGGGACGTGCTGGCGGCGAATGGCGGGGGCAGGCACGTCGCCCACCACTGAGCGCCTGGCAGCGCCTCATGCCAGGCGTTCCGCCGCCTGGCGCACCCGTTGGCCGAAGAGCAACGCGGTACGCATATCGCCCGGCACCATCTCCTCCACCGATGCGTTGGACGGGGTGGCGGTCGCGAGGCCGGCGAAGGACGACAGGTAGTTCACGTCGTCGCGCTGCGCTTCCTTGGCGTTGCTCGGCATCATGCCCGTGCCGACCCACACCATGCCGTGCTGCTGGGCCAGGGTGAACATGGTGTACAGCGTGGTCTGCTTGTCGCCCGCCACCGAGGCGGAGTTGGTGAACGCCGCGCCCAGCTTGTCCTTCCAGCCCTGGGCCGCCCATACCTTCGAGGACTGGTCGGCGAACTTCTTGAACTGCCAGCTGACGTTGCCCATGTAGGTCGGCGTGCCGAACACGATGGCGTCGGCGCCGGCCAGCTGCTCCCACCCGCCTTCCGGCAGGTTGCCTTCCGCATCGATGGCGAGCAAGGCGCCGCGGCTGCCCTCCGCGACCGCTTCGGCGACCCGGCGGGTATGGCCGTAGCCGCTATGGAAAACGATGACGATGGATTTGCGCATGATGGTTTCTCCCTGGTTCAAGTCGTGCGCTTGGCGGCCGCCTCGCGCTGGCGGCGCTTGGTGACGGCTTCGCCCCCATGGCCCCAGTTGTCGGTATGGACTTCGTCGATCACGACGAAGGTGCTTTCCGGGTCCTTGTTCAGGACATTCACCATCAGGTCGGTCGCGCCGGCGATCATGGCTTCCTTCTGCGCCTTGGTGACGCCTTCGTCGGTCACCTGGATGAGGATGTAGGGCATGTTGCTCTCCTTGTTGGGTTGTCTGTCGGCACCTGCATCGTCGAGGCAGCGCGCCGTCCATGGACCGAACTATAGGAAGCCTGGAGCCGCAGAAAAAGATGAAGTGGAGCAAGACAATCAATACATCATGTAATGAATCGTTTCTCTCCCGTGCATGGGGGCGCATCCGCGGAGTCCTGCCGATGCGAACGCCCGAGCGCATTCGCAACACCATGGAACAGGTTTTTTGCGGTCCGGCCGGCTACTCAGGCCGGGCCGGCTCCACTACATTGGTCTCGTTCCCCTCGTTCCGCCATCTTTGCCAATGAAGAAGGAGTATTGTCATGACGCCCCTGGCTCCAGCCTCCTCCCCGGTCGACAAGCCGTCGCCGAGCGACGCCGGACTTGCCCACCACCCCGGTTTCCAGCGCCTGTTCCGGCCTGGCGAACTGACGGTCGGCCTGATCCTGCCTTTGGAAACCCATCCGCGCCGCCCTGCGCCGACCATGGCCGGCCACCTGCAGATGGCCAGGCGCGCCGAACAGCTCGGCTTTGGCGCGCTGTGGATGCGGGATGTGCCGTTCTACGACCCGGCCTATGGCGACGTGGGCCAGGTCTACGAGCCCATGGTCTACATGGCCTATCTGGCGGCGGCGACCACGAGCATCGTGCTTGGCACGGCCGGCATCGTGCTGCCGACCCGTGAACCGCTGATCCTGGCGAAGCAGGCGACTTCTCTCGACCAGCTCAGCGGCGGACGTCTCGTCCTCGGTCTGTCCTCCGGCGACAGGACCAGCGACTACCCAATGTTCGGTATCGACTTCGCCAGCCGCGGCGAGCGCTACCGGGAAGCCCATGGCGTGCTTCGTTCCGTGACCGAGGAGCGCTTCCCGGTCTATGCGTCCGAGCATTTCGGCCGTGCCGGCGGCTCCCTCGAACTGGTGCCGCGGCCCGCGTTCGGGCGCATTCCGTCGATCGCGGTCGGCCGGTCGCAGCAATCGCTCGCGTGGCTGGCCAGCCATCTCGACGGCCACCTGGCATTCGTTCCCACGCCGGAAGACCTTGCGCCGCTGGCCCGGCTGTGGCGTACGGAAGTGGCGCTTGCCGCGGGCGAAGCGGCGTTCAAGCCCCTCGGCATCGGCGGCTTCTTCGACCTGAGCGACGATCCGGACGAACCCTTCCAGCGTATCCACGGCGGCTTCCGTGCAGGGCGGAACGGCTTGCGCGACTACCTGCTGCTGGCGCGCGAGGCCGGCGTGTCGCACATGGCCCTGAATCCGAAAGTGAGCCGCCAGCCCTACGCGGAAATCATGGACCAGCTCAGCGAATCCGTGCTGCCGGTCTTTCCCGCGCTCGCCTGAACTCCCTCCCCCGGCAGGGTGTTCGGCCGTGACTCATTACATGATGTATCAATTCTATTGAGCCAGCCCCCATTTATCGCTTTCGTACGCAAAAGTATAGTTTCTCCACCGCAGCAAGATCGCTGCATGGCCCCCTGAAGGAGAAACGAATGAGCACACAAGCAAAGACCGCCATCGTCACCGGCGCATCCAGCGGCATCGGTTTCGCCATTGCCCAGGCCTACCTGGCGCGCGGCTACAACGTCGTCGGCAACGCCCGCACCGGAGCCCGCCTGCAGGCTGCAGCGGCCCAGCTCGGCAACCCGGCCAATTTCGTCGGGGTGGCCGGCGACATCGCCGATCCGGCCACGAGCAATGCCTTGTTCGAGCGTGCCATCGCGCGCTTCGGCCAGGTCGACATCCTGGTCAACAACGCCGGCATCTTCATTGCCAAGCCGGTGGTTGACTACACCGAGGAGGATGTCGACGCGATCATCGCCACCAACCTCAAGGGCTTCTTCTACCCATCGCAGCGCGCGGCCGAACACATGGCCGCACGCAAGCAGGGCCAGATCATCAACATCACGGCAAGCGTCGCGATGCAGCCCAATGCCAAGGTGCCGGCGCTGCTCCCGGTCCTCATCAAGGGCGGCCTGAACCAGGCGACCCGCGCACTGGCGCTGGAGCTCGCAGCCGCCAACGTGAAGGTCAATGCCGTCGCCCCGGGCATCATCGACACGCCCCTGCACGGCGACGTCGAGGGCGCGCGCGCCTTCCTGAATTCGCTGGCGCCGACCGGCACCACCGGCGCGACCCGGGACGTGGTCGACGCGGTGATGTACCTGAGCGACGCCGGCTTCACGACTGGCGTCGTATTGCCCGTCGACGGCGGCGCCACCACCGGCGTCTGGTAAGCACCGGATACAAGGAGAACGACATGAAACTGATCTATGCCGGCGACCCGATGTGTTCCTGGTGCTATGGCTTCGGCAAGGAACTGAGCGCCCTGATGGCCCTGCATCCCGGCCTGCGACTGGACATCGTCGTGGGCGGCGTGCGCGCAGGGGCCACCGACATCCTCGACGATGCCGGGAAGGCCTTCCGTCTTGGCCACTGGGAACGCGTGGAGGCCAACAGCGGCCTGCCCTTCAACCGCGAAGCATTCGTGGCGCGGGAGAACTTTGTATATGACACCGAACCGGTGTGCCGCGCGGTCGTCGCCGCCCGCGAGATCGCTCCGCAGGCGGACCTGCTGGCCGTGTTCCGCACGCTGCAGTCGGCTTTCTATGCGGAGGGCCGCGATACCACCGATGGCCGCGTGCTGGCGCACGTGGTGGCGGAGGCGCTCGGCGCACAGGGCGTCCTTTGCGACGCCGACCATGTGCATGAGGTCTGGATCGCGCCGGGTACGATGGCCGAGACCCGGTCTGACTTCCGGGTTGTCCGTACGCTCGGTGTACGCAGTTTCCCGGCCCTGCTGCTGGAAGTGGATGGACAGGTCCAGGAAGTCAGTCCGGGCTACGCCCAGGTTGCGGTGCTCGACCATCACCTGCGCAGCCTGCTAGCCCAGGTTCATCAGCGGCAGAACGCCTGGCTGGCGTGAACTGACGAAGGACATGTCCTTGTAAAGGATGCCGCGACCTCTGATGATTCCACTACTACCGCGGAACATCCACGGTGAATACGGTGCCGGTCTCGACGCCTGACTGCACGTGGATGTCCCCTCCATGGGCAACGGCGATCTGCTTCGCGATGAATAGTCCAAGCCCCAGGCTGCTTCGGGGCCTGGCATCTCCTTCCTGCTTTGGTAGCTGTACAAGCGAGCTGAACAGCGTAGGCAGGGCGTCCTCTGGAATCACCGAGCCCTCGTTTCGCACCTTGAATACCACACGATCGTTTTCGCCCACCACATCAATGATGATTGGCTTCCCAGGCGCGCCATATTGCGCGGCATTGTTGGCGAGATTCGTCAGCAACTGCTGGAGTCGCGGCTGATCGAATTCCCCGATCAACTCACCAGAAGCGTGCAACTCGAACGCGGCATTGGGGTGCGAGGCATTGGCGTCTTCGATAGCCCACTGGGACATCTCCAAAAGATCGCAGTGTTTGCGCTGGATCTGGATACCGTCGCCTAGCTGCGTACTGGCCAAGCCTAGGAGATCGTTGACCATGCCGTTCATGCTCGCGGCACTACGCTTGACCCGGATCCCAATCTGCTGAACCCGGTCGTCGAACGCGCCAGGGCGCGACAGATACGAGCCGGCTGTCAAGGTCGCAGCAAGCGGACTACGCAGATCATGCCCGAGGATTGCCAGGAACATTTCGCGCGTTTCGTTCAGCCTGTCCGAATAGGCAACTGCTGCCTCGGCGAGGGATTGGTCGATCGCTTCGTTGAACCGCGTGATGTCCTGGGCACTGTCCACCGACACGTCCACACATTCTGCTCGCCAAAGCTTCAGGACGCTGGCCCTCAAGGCCCGGTACTCGGCAATCAACTGGAGGAGCGTGAAACCGCTCGCATAACGTAGCCGCCCGTGGATTGACGAAGCGCTTTCACTGCGTGCAGTTCGAGTGGCCAGGCCCTGGGATTTGGCGTGCCTCTCCTGCTCAGACTCCGCTGTTTCAATGTCTTCCGCGACAAACTCAAGGATTTGCCTGGCATGATCCCGCAGGTCCTCGCTGGACATCTTGTCGGCAACCGCACCAAATGTCGCAGCGAACGCCTCCCATTCAACGAGGATTCGTTCCAGGTTTTGGGAGATAAAGATCGAAATGTTCATAGCTCAGTAGCGGAGTCCAGGACTTGGACAACTCATCCGCGGCCAGTTGGTTGGTGTGAGCAAGAATACAACACATGCGTGAGTAGCGTCTTGCGAGCAGTGCGTAGGCAATTACACGATCAGCCACGGCGACCTGGACGTGGGAATCGGTGCTAGAACGAACCTTGCATGTGAGCACCCGGGTCGTCTGCTCGATACTGGAGCGGGGATTCGCCTACATCCTGCAGGCCGCCCTTGCGCGAGTACGCGCAAAGCTTCGAATTCCCCGCGCAAGGCGCGCAGGCGCCTTGCTTCTCTCCTCCATGAAACAAATAAAAAATGGCCACCCGAGGGTGGCCATTTTCCATTTGTATTCCTGGCGGAGAGAGGGGGATTCGCCTACATGCCGCAGGCCGCCCTTGCGCGAGTACGCGCAAGGCTTCGAATTCCCCGCGCAAGGCGCGCAGGCGCCATGCTTCTCTCCTCCATGAAACAAATAAAAAATGGCCACCCGAGGGTGGCCATTTTCCATTTGTATTCCTGCGGAGAGAGGGGGATTCGCCTACATGCCGCAGGCCGCCCTTGCGCGAGTACGCGCAAGGCTTCGAATTCCCCGCGCAAGGCGCGCAGGCGCCTTGCTTCTCTCCTCCATGAAACAAATAAAAAATGGCCATCCGAGGGTGGCCATTTTCCATTTGTATTCCTGGCGGAGAGAGGGGGATTCGAACCCCCGATAGGCTATGAACCTATACACGCTTTCCAGGCGTGCGACTTAAACCACTCATCCATCTCTCCTGATGGGTTTTCGTGGGTGTCCCACGAAGCCCCCTATTATAGCAAGGATTTCCAGCTCGACAAGGGTGTTCGGCCAAACTCATGCGGACGGGCCGGCCGGCCAGCGCCGGCGCCAGGGGCGCAGGACGTGGCGCACGGGGTTGACCTGGGTGCCGACCTCCTCCTCGCCGATCAGGCCGCGGCGCTTCAGGTGGCGCAGCGCCACCTGGACGGCGGATTTCGACAGGCCGGTCTTGACGGCGATGGTCTGCAGGCTGGCCGGTACCTGGTCGCGGCCGAGGGCGTGGGCGCTATGCAGCAGGTAGAGGTAGACCAAGAAAGCGGCCGGGCGACGGTCGTGGCCGACCAGGTCGGGCATCAGGACCTCGAAGACGTAGGCGTCCATTTCTGACTGGCGGGTAGTCATGGATACTATAGTTTTTAAAATTACGCAGGCGGAGATGGTGCCACGACAATGCTGGCTCATGCAACCAGGAAAAGCGTCCATGATTACTCAACTTAAATTCGTCAGTATCCCGGTCGCGGACCAGGACCGCGCCCTTGCCTTCTATACCGAGAAGCTGGGCTTCGATATCGCGACCGATCAGCCGATGGGGCCGGGCAAGCGGTGGATCGAGCTGCGCCTTGCGAACTCGGGCACGCGGGTGGTGCTGTTCACCATGGATGGGCAGGAGGATCGGATCGGGACCCGTTTCAATGGGGCGTTTGCCTGCGATAACGTGGAGGCGACCTATCGGCAGTTGAGCGGGCGTGGGGTGGAGTTATTGGAGCCGCCGACGGTGCAGCCGTGGGGGTCGTTTGCCAAGTTCCGGGATTCGGAGGGAAATACGTTTGTGTTGTCGTCGGGGTGAGCATTGATAGCCGGCGACGGCGATAAGAACGCGTGACGAAGCATAGGCCGGTTGGACGCGCCGGCGGCGGAGCCGCCAACCCTACAAAAATGCCCGCGCCTCTTGACGAGGGAGCGGGCATTTTTTCGCCGGTTACGGCTTACGGAAGCTTAGGCGCTTTCCTTCAGCTGCTCCAGGATGGCCGGGTTTTCCAGGGTCGAGACGTCCTGGGTGATGGCCTCGCCCTTGGCCAGCACGCGCAGCAGGCGGCGCATGATCTTGCCGGAGCGGGTCTTGGGCAGGTTGTCGCCGAAACGGATTTCCTTCGGCTTGGCGATCGGGCCGATCTCCTTCGCCACCCAGTTGCGCAGCTCGGTCGCCAGTTTCTTGGCTTCCTCGCCGCTCGGGCGCGCCTGCTTCAGCACCACGAAGGCGCAGATCGATTCGCCGGTGGTCTCGTCCGGCTTGCCCACCACCGCGGCTTCGGCCACGATCGGGTTCGCCACCAGGGCCGATTCGATCTCCATCGTGCCCATGCGGTGGCCGGAGACGTTCAGCACATCGTCGATGCGGCCGGTGATCGTGAAGTAACCGGTGTCCTTGTTGCGGATCGCGCCGTCGCCGGCCAGGTAGTATTTGCCACCCAGTTCCTCAGGGAAGTAGCTGGTGCGGAAGCGGTCGGGGTTGTTCCAGATGGTGCGGATCATCGACGGCCACGGACGCTTGACGACCAGGATGCCGCCCTGCCCGTTCGGCACGTCGGCGCCGGCTTCGTCCACGATGGCCGCCATGATGCCCGGCAGCGGCAGGGTGCAGGAACCCGGCACCATCGGGGTCGCGCCCGGCAGCGGAGTGATCATGTGGCCGCCGGTCTCGGTCTGCCAGAAGGTGTCGACGATCGGGCAGCGCTCGCCGCCGACATTCTTGTAGTACCACATCCAGGCTTCCGGGTTGATCGGCTCGCCGACCGAACCCAGCAGGCGCAGGCTGGACAGGTCGTAGTTCTTCGGGTGCACCTTGGCGTCCACGTCCGAGGCCTTGATCAGCGAACGGATGGCGGTCGGGGCGGTGTAGAAGATCGAGACCTTGTGCTTGGCGATGGTTTCCCAGAAGCGGCCGGCGTTCGGGAAGGTCGGTACGCCCTCGAACACGATCTGGGTCGCGCCCACGGCCAGCGGGCCATAGGCGATGTAGCTGTGGCCAGTCACCCAGCCGATGTCGGCGGTGCACCAGTAGACGTCGTCCGGCTTGATGTCGAAGGTCCATTTCATCGTCATCGCGGCCCACAGCAGGTAGCCGCCGGTGGCGTGCTGCACGCCCTTCGGTGTGCCGGTCGAGCCCGAGGTGTAGAGGATGAACAGCGGGTGCTCGGCGTCGACCCATTCCGGCTCGCATTCGGCGCTTTGGCCCTCGACCAGCTCGTGCAGCCAGATGTCGCGGCCTTCCTTGAAGGCGATGTTGCCGCCGGTGCGCTTGTAGACGATGACGTCCTTGATGGTGTCGCAGCCGCCCAGGGCCAGGGCTTCGTCGACGATGGCCTTCAGGGGCAGCGCCTTGCCGCCGCGCTGCTGCTCGTCGGCGGTAATGACGGCCACGGCGCCGGCGTCGATGATGCGCTCCTGCAGCGACTTGGCCGAGAAGCCGCCGAACACCACCGAGTGGGTGGCGCCGATGCGGGCGCAGGCCTGCATCGCGGTCACGCCTTCGATCGACATCGACATGTAGATGACGACGCGGTCGCCCTTCTTGATGCCGCGCGACTTCAGCGCGTTGGCGAACTTGCAGGTGCGCTCGTACAGCTCGCGGTAGCTGGCCTTGGTCACGGTGCCGTCGTCCGCCTCGAAAATGATGGCGGTCTTGTCGGCGTTGCCGCTCTTGAGGTTGCGGTCCAGGCAGTTGTACGAGGCGTTCAGCTGGCCGTCGTTAAACCATTGATAGAAAGGCGCGTTCGATTCGTCGAGGACGCTGGTGAAGGGCTTGTGCCACTCGATATGCTCGCGGCCCTGGCGGCCCCAGAAGCCTTCGTAGTCGCTGGCCGCCTCGGCGCACAGCCTGTCGTAGTCGGCCATTCCCTTGACCGCCGCCTTGTCGGCGAAGGCGGCCGGCGGCGGGAACACGCGGTTTTCCTGCAGCGTGAATTCTTCGTGACTCGTCTCTTTCTCAGCCATGCCAGTCTCCATAGTTAGTAGTAAGTTTTATCAGACACCTTAGGGGTGCTCGCTTACTGAGCCCTTACAGGCTTTTTGCTCCACCCGGGATTCTACCAACCCTTGTTGCAAACAGTTCAAGTAGGAACAAGCTTAGTGTCCTGAATTGGAGATTCGTTGAATAAATGCGGCCAGAATCGCCCCGATACTGCGTCACAAATGCGCGCAAGGCCCCGGCCTTGCTGTGCTTTGTTCCTTGTCTCAGAGCGATTTCGCCGCATTGATTGATCAACGAACTTCCAATTCAGGACACTAGCCTTCCGCCCCCAGGGAGCGGACCACCGCCGCGTCCCGGCGCAGCCAGGCTTCGAGCTGTTCGGCCGGCAACGGCCGGCTGTACAGATAGCCCTGCATCTCGTCGCAGCCGTAGGCCTGCAGGATGTGGGCTTGCTCGCGGGTCTCCACTCCTTCGGCCACCACCGAGAAATTGAAGGCGCGCGCCAGCCGGGTGATGGCGTCGACGATGGCCGATTCGGTGCTGCTGTCCTTCAGGACGCGCACGAAGGACTGGTCGATCTTGAGCACGTCGAAGGGAAAGCGCTGCAGGTAGCCCAGGCTCGAATAGCCGGTGCCGAAGTCGTCGATCGCCACCTTGACACCGAGGGCGTTGATGCCGCGGATCAGGGTTTCGAAAAGTTCGGTATCGTGCAGCATCTGGCTTTCGGTGAGTTCGATCTGCAGGCAGGCGGGCGACAGTCCGGTGTGCCGCAGCACGCTCGCCAGGTAGGCCGGGAACTGCTCGATCTGGGCGTTCGCCGCCGACAGGTTGACGGCCACCGGCACCGCGGGCAGGCCGGCCTCCTGCCAGGCGCGGTTCTGGCGGCAGGCGGTTTCCAGCACCCAGCGGTCGATGCGGCCGATCAGGCCGCTGTCCTCGGCCACCTCGATGAACTCGCCAGGCATCACCAGGCGCCCGCCCGGCTGCTGCCAGCGCACCAGCGCTTCCATGCCGGTCAGCGCGCCGGTGCTGGGGGACACCTTGGGCTGGTAGTGCAGCACCAGCTCGTCGTTGCGCAGCGCCTGGTGCAGCGCGCTCTCGATCGCCAGGCGGCGGTCGGCGCGCTCGCTGATCTCGCGGGTGAAGAAGTGATAGTGGTTGCGCCCGCTCAGCTTGGCCCGGTGCATGGCCGCATCGGCGTGCTTGAGCAGCACGCCGGCGTCGGCGCCGTCGGCCGGATACAGGGCGATGCCCACGCTGGCCGTCAGGTTCAGCTCCGCCTCGCCGATATGGAAAGGCTGGCCGACGGCCTGCAGGATGTGCTCGGCGACGCGCACCGCATCGCTGCTGCTGCGGATTTCCGGCTGCAGGATGGTGAATTCGTCGCCGCCCTGGCGGCTCACGGTGTCCACCGCGCGCACGCAGTCCAGCAGGCGCTGGGTCACCATCTGCAGCAGCAGGTCCCCCACTTCGTGGCCGAGCGAATCGTTGACGTGCTTGAAGCCGTCCAGGTCGATGTACAGCAGGGCCAGCTCGCCATGGTGCTCGCGCGCCTGGCCGATCGCATGCGCCAGGCGTTCGTGCAGCAAGGCCCGGTTGGGCAGGCCGGTCAGGTGGTCGTGGCGGGTCAGGTGCGACATCTTCATCTGCATGGCGCGCGCTTCGCTCACATCGTGGAACACCACCACGCCGCCCACCACTTCGCCGTCGCGGTCGTGCACGGGGGCGGCCGCATCCTCCACCGCGCGGCGCCCGCCGTCGCGCCGCACCAGTTCGGTGTCGATGCTCAGGCCCACGCGGCGGTTGGCGCGCATGGCCAGGGTCAGCGGGCAAGGCAGCACGGCGCCGTCGGAATGGGCGACCAGGTGGAACACCTCGTCCACCTGCCGCCCCTCGGCCTGCGCCAGGCTCCATCCGGTCAGGGCTTCGGCCACCGGGTTGAGGTAGGTCACGCGGCCCGCCAGATCGGTGACGACCACGCCGTCGCCGATCGAGCTGAGCGTGACCTGGGCGCGTTCCTTCTCTTCGAACAGCGCGGCTTCGGCGCGGCGGCGCGCCACGAATTGGCCGAGCAGGCTGCCGACGGTCTCCATCATCTTGAGCAGGCCGGGGTCGGGCTCCGCGACATGGTGCGAGAAAAATTCGACCACGCCCAGGATGTCGTCGCCGGCGGTGACGGGAAAGGCGAAGGCGGCGTGCAGGCCCGCCTCGAGCGCCTCCTGCCGGCGCGGGAAAGCGGGATCGGCCGCGATGTCGCGGATCCACACCGGCTGGCGGCTGTCCCAGACGCGTCCCGGCAGGCCTTCGCCGCACGCCATGCGGCGCAGCCGCGACCTGCTCTCGAACGGTGCGGTGCCCTGCTCGCGGCTCCAGAATTCGCAGCAGTGCAGGTGGCCGTGCTCGGTGTCGATCATCCAGATCGATCCCACGCACCAGCCGATCGCGTCGCACACCGCCTGCAGCACCTTCGGGGCCGCCTCGGCCAGGGTCGCCGATTCCACCAGCGCCGCCGCGGCCGCCTGCTGGGCGGCCAGGCGCCGCAGCGCCTTGCGGCGGCTGCTGATATCGTGCAGGAAGGCGTGGAAGCGCTGGCCCTGCCCGCGCCCGGTGGTCCAGACCGTGAGCTCCACCGGCAAGGTGCTGCCGTCGCGGCGCAGTGCAGTGGTTTCGATCCGGCGGTTCAGCAGGCGGCTGCGGCCGCTGGCCAGCTGCCGGATGATGCGGCCGGCGCGCGGACGATTGGGCCGGGCGGGCAGCAGCAGTTCGGGCAGGCTGCGCCCGATCGCCTCGGCGCGCTGCCAGCCGAAGGTCGATTCGGCCTCGCGGTTCCAGGCGACGATCTGGCCTTGCGTGTCCATCGCGATATACGCGTCGCGCGCGGTCTCGAGGATGCTGCGGGCCTGTTCCTCGCTCTCGCGCAGCGCCTGCTCGCTGTCCGCCAGGTCGGCGTTCGAGGTTTGCAGTGCTGTATTGCTCTCACGCAGTTCGGCGGTGCGCTCCTGCACCTGCCGGGCGATGGTCACGTTACGGCTGACCATGACCAGCGTGAACACGCTGAACAGGCCGGTAAACATCAGGCCCATCACACGCACGCTCCAGGCCATCGACGACCGTTGCGGCAGCGGGTTGCTACCGTCCAGCATGAAGGTGAATTCCCAGGGCCGGTCGCCCACCACCATGGTGGCACGGTGCACGACATTCATCCGCTCCGCCGCCAGCTCGGTGAAGTCGGCCGGCCGCGCGGCAAGCTGCCGCGGCATTTCGGCCAGCACAATGCCGCCGGTCTGGCCGCGGTCGGTGAGGCGGACGCGGATGCCGGTGAGATCGATGCCGCGCAAGAAGTCGCTCATCATGACTTCGATCCGCAGCACGACCGACACGTAGCCGCGCAGCGCCGCCCTGCGCTCCTCGACGGTGGTGCGCGGCATTCCGGCGCGGTAGGCCGGCGCCACGATCAGCACGCCGTTGCGCTCGGCCTTCAGCTGCACCAGGCGCACGGGCGCGGTGGTGGCGGCGCGGCCGCTGTCGCGCGCCCGTTCCAGGGCGGCGTTGCGCACAGGCTCGGAACTCAGGTCGAAGCCGAAGGCGCGCAGGTTGGCGCGCATCGGCTCCATGTAGGTGACCGGCACATACGCGGCGCCCTCGCCCGCCGGCACCAGTTGGTCGCGCCGGTCGAGCACGCGGATGCCGGCCGGGGCCACGCCGTCCGCGCGCATCGCCCGTTCGTAGGCCGCGCGCTCGTCCGCCGTGATGCGCGGACTCCAGGACATGGCGAACAGGTTCGGATGGCGGCGCAGCATGTCGTCGACGAGGCGGCGGAAGCCGTCCCGGCGCAAGGGGCCGTCGCTCACCGAGAGAAAGTTGGCGACCGCATGCAGGCCCTCGGTGTACTCGGCCAGGGTCTGCTCCAGGTTGTGCGCAATGAGTTCGCTGCGGCGGGTGAACTCGCCCTCCGCCCGCTCGCGGTCGAGGGCGGCGGTGCGGGTGAACAGCAGGCCGACCACGGTCAGCAGCACCAGCATCGGCAAGGTGGCGAGGAGGCGGCTGCGCCGCGTGATGTAGCGCGGGTCGCGGCTCCAGACGAGGTAGATGGGCAGCGCGACCAGCACGCCGATGCTGTCGCCAATCCACCAGGTGAACCAGTTGAAGCCCGCATCGCCGGGCGCGAGCAGGCCCAGCGCCCAGAGCATGCCGACGCCGGCGGAGGCGGCGACCAGGCAGGCCACCGGGCCGCCGAGCACCAGCATGGCCACGATCCGCCCTACCCCCGCCTCCGCGGTGTCCGCCGCCGGGTCGATGCAGCGGCGCACCAGCGCGGTCGCCAGCAAGCCTTGCACACTGGCGCCGGCGGCGATGCCGAGCGCGATCAGGACGGCGGGCGCAGCGTCGCCGGTGGTGCCGAGGGTGACTTGCAGGCTCAGGACAAAGGAAGCGAGCGCGATGCCGGGCCAGGCGCGGTAGCCGAGATGCAGCAGACCGGCGAGCGCGATCCCCGCGGGCGGCCAGACCGACGCCGCGTAACTGGGCGGAACCGCCGACAGCAGCGCCAGCCACCCGAGGAGGTAGTAGACCGCCGCCAGCATCGCGATCGCCGCGATGCGCTGCCTAACCGAGGTGGCCATGGCCATTCGATTCCATGAAGGAGAATCCAGTATAACCCTCCCGCTTTGGATAGATGGTCTTTTTGCAAACGGACGCGCTACCGAACCGGACTGGACACCCCGCACCGGCCGCCGGCCGGGAAAGATGTTGCTTCCGCACCAAGAGCGCTACTTTTGGGCATGCAAAGCGGATGCCTGGCCCGGACATGAAGCCCGCTGCCGGTGTAGAATGCTCAGCTGTTTTGTCGCATTCCTGGAGTCTCTTTCCCGATGTCCCAGCTTTCTCCGAACGAACCAGCCCGCAAGCTGACCCCGCTGAACAACCTGATTTTCGCCAGCCGCTGGCTGCAGCTGCCCCTCTACCTGGGCCTGATCCTGGCGCAGTGCGTCTAT
The DNA here is from genome assembly GCF_036961685.1 of Massilia sp. DD77. Taxonomy (NCBI): domain Bacteria; kingdom Pseudomonadati; phylum Pseudomonadota; class Betaproteobacteria; order Burkholderiales; family Oxalobacteraceae; genus Massilia; species Massilia sp. DD77. The sequence continues at coordinate 28,187 of NZ_JBAMDH010000014.1, read as the reverse complement.
GTCTTCCATTTCTGGGTCGAGCTGAAGGACCTGATCGGCGCCGCGATGGGCAACGTCGCCTCGCTGCAGCACATCCTCGACGCCGTCACCGTGCCGGGCGCGGTGCGTCCGACCAAGCTGACCGAGACCACCATCATGCTGGTGGTGCTGGGCCTGATCGACGTGGTGATGATCTCGAACCTGCTCATCATGGTGATCGTCGGCGGCTACGAGACCTTTGTCTCGCGCATGCACCTGGAAGGCCACCCCGACCAGCCGGAGTGGCTGTCGCACGTGAACGCCTCGGTGCTGAAGACCAAGCTGGCGATGGCGATCATCGGCATCTCGTCGATCCACCTGCTCAAGACCTTCATCAACGCCAACGCGTACAACGAGAAGACCTTGATGTTCCAGACCATCATTCACTGCGCCTTCCTGCTGTCGGCCCTGGCCATCGCCTATACCGACCGCATCGTCATGACCACGCACCAGGCCAAGCACTAATTTCCTTTTCCAGAGAACTTCCATGGCAACCGTCATCACCCAGAGCGACCTGATCGAATCGGTCGCGGCAGCACTCCAGTACATCAGCTACTACCACCCGGCCGACTACATCCAGCACCTGGCCCGCGCCTATGAAGCCGAGCAGAGCCCGGCCGCCAAGGATGCAATCGCCCAGATCCTGACCAACTCGCGCATGTGCGCCGAGGGCAAGCGCCCGATCTGCCAGGACACCGGCATCGTCAACGTGTTCCTGAAGGTGGGCATGGGCGTGCGCTTCGAAGGCTTCACCGGTTCCGTCACCGACGCCGTCAACGAAGGCGTGCGCCGCGCGTACAACTTCGCGGACAACAAGCTGCGCGCCTCGATCGTGGCCGACCCCCACTTCGAGCGCAAGAACACCAAGGACAACACCCCGGCCGTGGTCCACATGGAACTGGTCGAGGGCGACACCGTCGACGTCAAGCTGGCTGCCAAGGGCGGCGGCTCGGAGAACAAGACCAAGTTCGTCATGCTGAATCCGTCCGACTCGCTGGTCGACTGGGTCATCAAGACCGTGCCCCTGATGGGCGCCGGCTGGTGCCCGCCGGGCATGCTGGGCATCGGCATCGGCGGCACCGCCGAGAAGGCGATGCTGATGGCGAAAGAGTCGCTGATGGAAGACATCGACATGTACGAGCTCAAACAGCGCGGCCCCTCGACGAAGCTGGAAGAGCTGCGCATCGAGCTGTGCGACAAGATCAACGCGCTGGGCATCGGCGCCCAGGGCCTGGGCGGCCTGACCACCGTGCTGGACGTGAAGATCAACATGTACCCGACCCACGCGGCCTCGAAGCCGGTGGCGATGATCCCGAACTGCGCCGCCACCCGCCACGCCCACTTCGTGCTGGACGGCTCGGGCCCGGCCTACATCGAACCGCCGGCGCTGTCGACCTGGCCGGAAGTGCACTGGACCCCGGACACCGAGAAATCGCAGCGCGTCGACCTGAACACCCTGACCAAGGAACAGGTCGCCGCCTGGAAGCCGGGCCAGACCCTGCTCCTGAACGGCAAGATGCTGACCGGCCGCGATGCCGCCCACAAGCGCATCCAGGACATGCTGGCCAAAGGTGAACAACTGCCGGTGGATTTCACCAACCGCGTGATCTACTACGTCGGCCCGGTCGACCCGGTGCGCGAGGAAGTCGTCGGCCCGGCCGGCCCGACCACCGCGACCCGCATGGACAAGTTCACCGACATGATGCTGGAGCAGACCGGCCTGATCGCGATGATCGGCAAGGCCGAACGCGGCCCGGCGGCGATCGAATCGATCCAGAAGCACCAGTCGGCCTACCTGATGGCGGTCGGCGGCTCGGCCTACCTGGTGTCGAAGGCGATCAAGTCGGCCAAGGTGGTCGGCTTCGAAGACCTGGGCATGGAAGCGATCTACGAGTTCGAAGTCACCGACATGCCGGTGACCGTGGCCGTCGATTCGACCGGCACCTCGGTACACATCACCGGTCCGAAGGAATGGGCCGCCAAGATCGAGTCGCTCAAGGGCATCCCGGTCGCCACCGCCTGATGGCCACGCGGGCGCCCTGGTGCGCCCGCGCGTTTCAACCTACCTTCGCGCCGCCCGAACATGACTTCCATGCTCTCCCCAGACGCTCCGATCGGCATCTTCGACTCGGGCGTCGGCGGCCTGTCGGTGCTGCGCCACATCCAGGCGCAGCTGCCGCACGAACACCTCCTCTACTTCGCCGACTCCGGCTTCGCTCCCTACGGCGACAAGCCCGAGGACGTGGTGGTCGCGCGCGTGCTGTCGATCGCCGAATACCTCACCACCTACAAGGTCAAGGCCCTGGTCGTGGCCTGCAACACGGCCACCGTGGCCGCGGTGCGCGAGCTGCGCGAGCGTTATCCCAGCATGCCCATCGTCGGCGTCGAGCCGGGCCTGAAACCGGGCGCGGCGAGCACCCGCAACGGCAAGGTCGGGGTGCTGGCGACCGAGCGCACCCTGCTCGGCTCCAAGTTCCTGGCCTTGCGCGACCAGATCGTCGACGCCACCGGCGCCGCCTTCCTGCTCCAGCCCTGTGTGGGGCTGGCCGACCAGATCGAGTTCGGCGAGCTCGATTCGAGCGAGACCGCGGCCATGCTGGAACGCTACCTGCTGCCCCTGATGGACCAGGGCGCGGACACGCTGGTGCTGGGCTGCACCCACTACCCACTGGTGCGCGCCTCGATCGAGCGCGTGCTGGCGCGGATGGGGAAGTCGGACGTGGTCCTGATCGATACCGGCGACGCGGTGGCCAGGCAGCTGGCGCGCCTGCTCGACGCTGAAAGCCTGCTGCGGGCGGCCGACGGTGCCCCGGCGGAGTTGCGGGCGTTTACCAGCGCCAGCAGCACGGCCCTGCGGGCGGCGTTTTCCAGTTTGCTGGGGGTGGAGCCGGAGGTGGGGGAGGTGGAGATTGCGGTGCCGGAGGGGTGGGGATAGGCGTTGACGGTATGCGTTGAAACTTGGGTTCCCGCCTGCGCGGGAATGACGGTTTTTAGGGCGCGGGCCGGAGTCGCTTTTCGATGACGCGACGTGTAAACGTCATTCCCGCGCAGGCGGGACCCCAAGTTTGCCCGCACACCACCACCCTTCGCCCCCCACCCCCACATTTAAATTTGCCACTTTGCCGAGGACTTTGTATAATCTTGTTCTGTCTCGACAACAGCGGGACAGAAAAGCAAGACAATGGTGGCTGTAGCTCAGTTGGTAGAGTCCAGGATTGTGATTCCTGTTGTCGTGGGTTCGAGTCCCATCAGCCACCCCAAAGAATACCGCTAGTGCGCGCAAGGCCTTGATTTCTATAGGAATCAAGGCCTTTTTCGTAAAAGGCTAAATGGAGTTGATACACGGTCTGTCACACAACCAACGTGGAGCAGACTATGAAAGCAATCTCTGAAGGTATTTACCAACGCGGCAAACACGGCACGAAGTATGTGCGTCGCCGCATCCCAGCCGACATTCGCTCGGCCTACCCTGCTAGCCAAGAACACATCGTCCGAAGCCTCGGCACTGCCGACCTGCGCGAGGCCAAAGAGCTGGCGCGTGCCGAACTTACACGTATCGACACCGAGTTCCGGCTGAAGCGTCAGGAGCTGGACCTGAACCGGGCTTCATTGAACCCGAAGCGCATTGCCCGGCTTGATGATGAGCAGCTCCAAAGTGTTGCCCGCTTCTGGGTCCACCGGGTCCTGCTGAACGATGACCGCAGTCGCCAGGAGGGTCTGGACGACACTGAATTCGATGAACTCGGTGAGAAGCTGGCAAGCCAACGTGCGGAGCTCGGTCGTATGCTCGCCCAAGGGAAGAGCATGAACGTGTTTCCGGCGCTGCATGGTTTTCTGCACCTGTGCGGCCTGGACTTCGCGCCCGAAAAAGACGAGGCGAAGCGTGCCTCTTACGCCTTCCTGCGTTGGGTGATTGAGTCGTTGGACTACCAGCTCGCGCGCCAACGCGGTGACTTGGTCGACACCGATAAGGTGGCCCCGGCGCCCACTCATCCGCTGCACGTAATTGCGCCTGAGCGCGCTCCTGCAAATCCGGATGCACCAACTTGGGAAAAGGTGTTCGAGACCTGGCGCGACTACGTCAAGGACCGGCCCACGCCTACCACCATTGCATCCCAGACTCCATGGCGCGACCTGCGACAGTTCGTAGGTGCGCAAGGAGTAAGTATGCCCGGTGAGGTGACACCTGAACTGATGACCTCGTTCGCACACTACATGCTTGACCGTGGCTTGCAGGTGCCAACCATTAACGAACGCATTTCCAAGGTACGCGCCATCTACAAAATTGCCGTGGGGAAGCATGTTCTAAAAGCAAACCCCGCTGCGAATACGCTCGGGTTCAAGGAGAGCGGTATAAGGCAACGCAAGAAGCGTCGGCTGCCTTTCGATGCCTCGGACCTCGCTACCCTGTTCTCGTCCGAAGTGTTCACTCAGCACAAACGCTCGAAGGGCCAGTCCGGCGAGGCGAGCTACTGGATTCCGGTACTGATGTTCTATACCGGCGCTCGCCCTGAAGAAATTGCTGGCCTGGCGCTGAGTGACCTCTGCCGAGACGCGAAATCGGGCTGGTATCTCAATATCGTAGACCGGCCAAGTGACGAGGACGGCGAACTCTTTGAGGATAGCAACGTGCCGCAAAGCCATCGTCGGACCTTGAAAAATGCGATGTCCATCCGCCGGGTTCCGGTTACACAAGAGCTCATCGACCTGGGCCTGCTGCGTTATGTCGAGTGGTTGCGCGCGCGCGGTGCTGCCGTCTTTTTCCCGACCCTCAAGCAGGATTTTCACGGCAAGCTGTCCGGCTCGTTCTCGAAATTCTTTGGCCGCTACAAGCGCGCCATCGGCATTACCGATAGCCGCAAGGTGCTGTATTCCTTCCGCCACTGCATGAAAGACCTGCTCGAAGCGGCCGGTGTGCCCTCCAAATACCTGCAACGCGTGCTCGGCCACACTACGGGGGACGGCAAGGTCACTGACGGCTACGGTTCGGATGTGCCGTTCAACCGCTTGTCCAGGTACTTCTCACGCGTGCAGTTTCCCGCCATCCCGGCACTACCTTGGGAACCAGGTCACGGAACCGTCAGCCTCAAAGACGGCGATTCCTGACCAGACCGGCCCGTCGGCTTTTCCGACGGGCCGGAATCACAGAGCCAGACCTCGACGGGACGTGCGTTCGAGGTCGAGGGCAGCGTGCTTGACGTCCAGACGCGACATCGCCTGCGGTAGCAACTCGCGGTCGTCGGTATAAATCGTCACGCCGTGGCGCGCGCGGCTGATGGCGACGTAGTAGAGGGAGTGGTTAGCCATGGCACTGCTGACGTCCGCCTCGACCAACACACGGTCGCAGGTCTGCCCTTGCGCTGCATGAACGGTCGTGCAGTACGCATGGTCCAGCTTCAGCGGCTGGTCCAAATCCAGTTTCAACGTACGCCCGGCATCTACCCTGACCGTGAGCTCGCGCGCCGATTCGTCGATGGCCGCGACGATGCCGGTCTGCCCGTTGACGATGTCCCGACGATAGTCGTTCGCGGTGAAGCGAAGCCGGTCGCCGACGGCAACCTCACGCGCTTCCAGCGAATGGACGGCGACATGGGGCATGGCGGTCGGCCGCCACTTGACCAGGTCTCCGCTTGCACGACGTAGCGTGATGCAGCCAGGCTCTACCTCCGCGACTACCGCAGTATCGCCGCGCCGAAGACCGATGCTGTCATAGTGACGCTGCGCCTCGATGATGTCTCCCGGCGAATAGCTCAGCGAACTCTGCAATTGGGCCCGTGTCAGGTCCCGGCTCTCCATGATGGACACGACAACGCCTGTACTGGCGAGTCCGAGCCGCTGGCGTACCATCTCATTGATGGACCGGCGGGCGCGGTTCGTCCCTGCTACCACCAACATGTTTGCGCGGTCTTCCGGCAGATGACAGGAATAGTCCCGCGCAATCTTTTGGTAGCGCTCCGTGGCATGCGGCACCTCGGCAACCGTCGCCGCCAGCTTCGCCAGTGAGGCCCCGACACGACCCTCCGCCGCATCCACCACCGCAGCCCTCAGTTTCTCGTTCTGCTGCCGCAGGATATCCGCCATCCGCACTGTTGCCATGCCCTGCTCTTGAAGCTGGCGGAATGGAATGCCGGCCTCTACGGCCTTCAGCTGCCCAGTATCACCGACCAGCACGGCCCTGGCGTCAGCTTGTTCAATGCTGGACACGAGTGCATGCATGTCGCGCAGACTTACCATGCCGGCTTCGTCAACGACGACGATGGTCCGGTCGTCCAGCGGCCGGCCCTTGGCGAGGAATCCAGCAATGGTCATGGCCTCGAATCCGGACTTCTCCAGTTCGCGCGCTGCCGCCGCAGAAGGAGCCAATCCCAAGGCCCGAAACTCCGGCCCTAGATTATCCGAAACCGCGCGCAGCATCGAGGTCTTGCCCGTACCGGCCAGCCCCTGGACACCGACAATGCGGCTATGCGTTGTCAAGATTAGCTCTGCGGCCCGGCGTTGCCCTTCCGTCAGGCTTTCTTGCAGTGCCGGCCGGGATGCAACGGCTGCGAGTCCCGTAGCGAACAAGTCGCCCTGAGTCGGTTGCCAGATAGCTCTGGTCAAAGCGCTCCGCCCGCGTGCCTCAATGGCCAGGAGCTCTCGCTCTGCCGCTTGCGCTGCCGGCGTGGTGATTCGACGGCCGTCGGCCGACGCCAAGAGCTCGCCCGACCTTAGACGCTGGTCGATGTCGAGCTGCACATCGTCCAACACGACGGTGCCAGTGCCGTGTGCGAGCGCCGCGTGCGCAACTGCGATTCGCTGGACGATTGCACTTCGCTCTGTCAAATGCGCTACCGCGAAGTCGACAGCATTCCGCGCCGCAGCCGCCAAGTCTACTAGTGGCACGAGTGGCGGTTGCATGGCGCTCCAGTCGATGCCTAGCTCGACGGCCTTGGCCAACCACACCTCACGCAACGCTACACGGTCGATTGAGCGGTCCTTGCTGCGCCGCGTACTCAGTCCTGCTATTTCCCGTTCGTCTGCCGATGCACTGGCGCGGTCCTTGCCCCGCGCCGCCAACGCAGCATCAATAGCCCGACTGCGCGTGCTGAACGCGGTAACCTGCCGGTCAGTGATATGAGCCAGTTCGAATCGCCCGTCCTGATGCGTCCGGCGGACACGATAGCCAAGCGCCTGTATCGCTCGGGCAAGCTCCGCCCTGTAGAGCGCGCCAAGGAGTTTCTGGTGCTCGTACAGCGGCCGGCCATCCAATGCACGCCATTGACCGTCGGCGCGCTTGGTCATGTTCAGTACCACGGAGTGCGTATGCACCTGAGGGTCCGCATCCCTGCTTAGGTCATGCTCGAAACGGGCAACGACCAGATTCGCGCTATGGACAGTGATGGTTTCGCCGTCCTGCGTGCTGCGATACACCACCAGGTTGTTCTGAACATACTGTAACGTTGCGCTAACCGCTGCCTGGTGCGCGTCAAGCAAGCGTGCATCCCCGTGTATAAGCGCCTGCATACTGACCGATTTGGGCGCGCTAAAAGTCAAATCCAGTCCAGCGGTTCGCACTCCGTCACCGCCCCGGTGCATTGTCTCGCCATCAGGCAGCGCTCCTCCCAGGAGAGCCTTGAAGGCTTTGGCATCGACAACGCCTTCGAGGCCTAGGGTGGCAGCTCCCGTGCCCCACCATGCGGAGGGCGCCCGCCCACCTTCTCCATAATAGTCATCGCTTTCTTCGTAATAGCTGGCAGCGGATTCAGCGGAGGTGACCTTGGCAAGCGTCAGCATAAGTCCTCCGCTACGAACGCATCGATCACCTCGTCCCGCTGTTGTGGTATCAGTCGCAGCCGACGAACCGGTTGGTCGCCAGCCAGGGCAAGGAATCCGCAGAGGTTCGGCAGGCTGGCAATCTCGCTGGCGAGCACCAAGCGCTCCTGTGCACGCCGCACGCTTTGCGACTCACCTTGTCCACTGGCCCCTGAGCTGCGGCTCACTTCCTGGCGAAGCACCTCGCGCTCGCCCAGCGCACGCGAGAGCTCATCAGCGGTCGCCGGGTCCGACTTCGCGATAGCCAATACCGCCAGGTTGCGGAAGCACGCACGAAGCACGGTTGCCGACTCACGGCCATATATGCGGTCGAGTTGTGCTGTGCTCTGGAGCCCCGCGACCACGGCCAACCCGTGCTTGCGGCCGAGCGTCAACCCGTCTTCCAGGCCGCTGAGCTTGCCCAGCGCGGCCAGCTCATCCAGTACCAGCCATATCCGCCGTGCAGGGTCCGGTGGCAGTGTCAGCACCGCGTTGGTTGCGATACCCACCCAACTCGCGAGCAGGGGCGCCAACGCTGCCTGCATATCGGCTCGCCAGGTCATGAACAAGCTGCCCTCGCCGGCTTCGAGCCACGCGCGGATACTGAACGCACCCGGTTTCAGGAACCGGTGCGGCGAAATATGCGCGGTCAATACGAACCGCGTAGAAGCCAAGGCCTTGTCCGCGCCTTCGTCGAACAATCCTGCTGCCGGTGTACCTACCAACAGGTTCCCCAACTCCTTTACGGGCGCAACAGTGCACCAGTGGAGCAAGCGCTCGGTCGTCGTCTCACCAGTGCGAACCAGTGCGCGCAGCACCTCGGCCAGCAGTACCTGGGCATAGTGATGCCACGGTGCCGATTCCCCGTGGCCGGCCGGGACGATGCTGGCTGCGAGGCGGTCAGCGTCGAAGTCGGCGCGAATTTCGTTGAACACGCACCACCCTTCGGCCCGCGCATCGAACGCATTCAGCAGCCGGTCGCCATCTCGTGCAAAGCGGCTCAAGTACGTCCCGTTCGGGTCGCAGACAATGGCACGCTCGCCGCGCGCTCGGACACCGTCCAGCAGCTCTTCGATGAGCGTAGACTTTCCAGCGCCGGTCGTGCCCGGAATGAGCAAGTGCAGGGGTTCCAGCTCGACCGGCCAAGAATGGCCGCCAAGCGTCAGCAGCCGATGCCTCTCGGGTATGGGCTGGCGGTTCAGGGGTTGTGCGCTCGTCTCCCAGAAGCGCCGCAAGGCTTCACGCATCATTGCTCGCCCTCCCAACGTGAGCCGCGCAGGCGAAGCATGTCGAGTTGCGCGCGGCGCTGCCAACGGCAGAACATCCATCCACTGACGAGCATTGCGCTGGTAATGCCAAGTCCAGCGCACAGGACCAGCATGGTCAACGCCGTGCGGTCCATGGCTCGGCCAAGTAACACTCCGGCCAAGAGTTGCCAGCCGTCCAACGCCGGCATACCGAGGCCACGCTCCCAAGCGGCGGTCCAGGCCAAAGCCGATATGACAATGGCGAGCACGGTCAAAACGACGCAGCGGTCCACTGACGCAAGCAGATGGCGCAGGAAAGGGTCATGCGTTCTCATACGGCACCTCCTTGCTGCTCGATGCCGCCGGCGCGAACCGCAAGCTGCGCTCGCACTCGGTTCAGGATTTGCGCATCGCGCGCAGCCGCCAGCTCACGCAGCAACAGCAACATCTCGCGTTGCTCCAGGCTGCCGGCACCAGCCAAGGTTGGGGAAGGCCTGGGCGCCTTATCCAAGTGTTGACGCAGTTCCGACAACTCGGCGGCCACATCCGAGGCCTTGTGCACCGCTGTGACCGTTACGCGGACGTGCTCGGACATCGTGATGCCCTGCGCATCGGCTCGCTGGCGGAGCTCCCTGTACTCGGCGTCGCTGACGCGCACTTTGATGAAACGGCTTCGTTCGCTCATTGCTGCGCCTCCACCAAAAAAGCGTTGCTGGCACTCGGGCTTTGGGCCGTCAGACCACAAATGTGGACCGGTTCGAATGCGGCCGTGGACCGTTGAAAGCCAGCATTGGTGCGGACTTTCCGCTTTTCAGTCGGACTATCGAAGATTGCAGGGGTGTGTATCGTTCTGTTGTCCTGCTGTGGCAGGCAAGGGTGGCGCATTTTCGCTCTCCAATTGGTTAATGGATGAGCCGTATAGCAACCGCCTATTTATCTCGCCTAAATTGCCTCCTGACCACTGTGCACTGTGTCAACTACTTGTTAAACTACAAATTTCCTCGGCTCATCATCAGGCTGAACTGCGACGTCCGAGAGCAAGCAGCACCGCTAGCAGGTCGTAGGCTTACTCGAGATGTACAAGTTGCGAGGTACGCGCCGCATCGCTAGGTGAGCGCTACAAACTTTGAAGTTGAATAGGCGACAATATGAGCTGGCTGAGGATGCCGTGGTCTATCCGTAGCGTTGTAGCGCGCGACGAGCGTAATTGGCGTAAAGCTAACTTAGACAGACGGCGGCTAGCATTTTCAAGACTCGAGCGAGAGCTGCTATTTGCTGGGGAGCACCCGTTCCGGTTTGTCATCTCACTGCTAGCACTTCAATTTTTGCTTCTTTGTTTGGCAGGCGTTTTGCCAAGTGACTGGTTCACTCCGCCTTGGATTGGATGGGGAACTGAAGAACAGCTCGCCTACTTTTCGACTCTCTGGACCGTTCAAGTGACGTTGGTGGCGCTCGTCTATCCTCTAGTTATCGCATTTGTCGCCGTGTTTCTCCAACGCCGTCCAGCTGCCGAGGTATTTGTACACCTATACATGTTGGATTCTGGAGCACTAGCGGCGGGATTGTCCTCTGTTGTCCTCGTTGTCGTTATGGGTATTCAGTATCTGATGCTTACCACATGGGGACTCGCGGTATTGCCCGGTTGGACAGCATTAGACACAGTGTGGTTTTTGCTCAATGCAGCCTTAACTACTTTTTTCCTATATCGCACCGTTGAGTTTTTACTTCCCAAAGTCCAGGCGAGAGTCGTCCAGCGATACATGGTCAGCGTGGCACTTCCTCGCGACGTAACCCGGCTTAACTCGTATCAAGTCCTTGCAGGGGCCCAAGAGCGTGGCTGGATACCCATTCCCGAGTATGGTGACGAGTCCACGCCAAACAGTCCAACGTTGCTAATTGGGCGCTTTGGATTTAGGGATGGGAATGTCCAGGGGACTATGAGCTTACCGGGGCCTCATCGCTTGGTTGATGTGCGTTTGTGGTTAGTACGGGCCGTCGCTACAAAATGGTACCGTCGGGCGATGAGAGCCGCGCAGTCTTCACCACCAAGTACGAGCACTTCAGACCAAAGACCTCTGCTTACCTTTCCGCTAACCCCAGGCACGGTTTCAGAAGGCGAAATTTGCTTGGCTAGAGTCGCCCATGGGCCATCATTAGGATGGTTACAGCTATTACTGCTGAGATGGTCCCTTGTATTTCGCCCTCTTGGGACGGAACGTTTCGGCATTCGAGTACAGGCTATTCTTGAAGAGCTTGCGGCGGACGCACGGCAAGCAGCATCGTCTGGAAACAACGAATCCTTCGAACGCAGTTACAACACTCTCGTAGAAATGCACGAGCTGCTACTCACTGCTTGCTTGGATGGTGATAACGCAGAAGGCTTAAATAGTTGGGCCATGCTTCCTGACCCAGAGACCTTTGCTGGGCGGCGACTTCACGAAAGTTGGAGTGAAGTTTATCGCGGCATATTTGAAGCAGCAATTCATAACGTTATCCACGACACACGCCCCTTGCGACGTTTGTGTCATCTTCTCCAGCATCTGGAAAGCAAACAACTTCGCCGCTCTCCTGTGCAAATACAAGAACATCTGCTCCACTTGCCGCCACTCATGATGTATCTATTGGGAAATTGGTGGTCACATCGTGTTGAAGAACAAGGCATTATGGTTCATGACGCCCTTAATGCCGCTCTACTGCGACCTCCTTTTAACCGTGTATATGAAGAAATACTCTCAAGCTTCGTAAGTGGGTGGGAAAACGGTAGGCCAAACCGAGGGCGAATTCGTCAAGAAGATACTCTTTCGGATTGGGATTCTTATTCAGATGCTGCACGTTTGAACGCGAGACATATAGATGAGACAGCTCGCATGCTACTGGCAGCAGTTTATCAAGGAGATGTGGCAGCAGCTGAGTGGATGGCCGATGTACTAAGCAAGTGGTGGGATGTGTTTGATTTTGAACACGAACCCCATCAGCTCTACAATAAAACTACGTTTATAACGCTTTCCCATCTTGAGCTAAATTGGCCAGCTTTCGCTAGAAAGTTCGGCATAGAACAGGACCAAATTTATGGCACTGAACAATTAACGAAATTGCTTCAGAGGAGCGCGTACCTTGCAGCATTGCGAAACTATTGGAATGACATTCGACTGCTTGTTCTTGAGCTTCTGATGAACTGGATTCAGCACGACCCCGTTGCCCAGGTAGCCTCATCTCCGGCTGCTGAAATCCTTGTAGGGCTCCTGACTGGAAGACAATGGCGTGGTGGAGGCCGACTTAGCGGTACGCTCAACAATTTTTCTGCGACTGCGTATCTGACTGCGAAGGCTCGTCAATATGCGGCTACCGGCGAATGGAGGACAGGCTATGTAGCACGACTCGACAGTTTTGTTGAACGTGTTAAAGACATGCGCAGACCGAATATGGTGAGTTCTCGCGTCTATTCTTTTGGCGGCGCCGACGATGTCGAGTCTCTACAAAACGCTCAACTCGCACTTTTTGCGATACTAACGAATGGCCCCTGGCGTGTTCCAGAGCTTTTTTATCGTCAGATTGACCTATGGCTTATTGACCAATATCGTAGTGTCGAAATCCTTCGAGAGCAGTTCCGTTCCTGGATTGAACGCCTTAATACAGAACCACCTGTTGCCACTGAGACAGTTTCCAGCCTTAAAAACCGCGTCAGACCGGACTTGGGTATTGCAGATGCATGGGATGCTGTCAGGACAGGTTTAGAGGCTGTCCGGGACGCTGTCGAGGTTAGGCGAGAAGATGTGCTAGCAGCGCAACCTATCAGTCGGGAGCGACTGCTGGAAATTGCTTCCTTTGCGTCTTCGACTGGATTTACCGGTGGAAGCGGCAGATTCCCTCTGCAATTCCTAACAATCAGGACGACTGAAGAGGAACTGCAACCTTACACGTTGACCTTGCGTGAAGTTAGGAGAGGCGAGCTAACTCAACTTGAGATGGAGCCGCGGGCAGTCAACGAATTGGACAGCTATGCTGAGAGCGTAGCGCGTCAAGTCGGATTCGTAGTGCTCGCGGATATCCTACATGGTTGTACGATTCGCGACGTATCAGCAACCACCGCTGAAGCGTATTGGCAGACGCTAAGGGCTGAGGCTGCTAGGCTGATTTCTCGAGGAGCACGCCCTATCCTCCTCCTCGATAACGCAACCCGTCCTGATTGGGTCTGGGATTGGCAGCACGCGGACTACAGCTCAGATTACAGCCGCCCTGACGACCTTCGGATACAGCGTTTAGAAGGCAACGGCGACGATTATGTATGCCATTTCAACGACATAGCCGTTTACGCAGCGCCTTTGCCTTCAGGCCAATCTATTCTTTTATCCAGAGAAACATTTGAGAGCGTAACGTTCACTCAATACGAGCCAGGGCAATTTGTACGAGTTCAAGTTGAAGAGCTACCTGATAGACGAAATCTCGTGGACCTGAGACTGACCTTCTCTCGCCGAGTTGCCGTGGGCGATGTCGATGCTGTACGTTTGCGATACGTCGAATAAGACAGCATAAGTCGTCAAACTCGGCTGGAAACAGCACAGCCCACTTGAAGGCAAATACCCACGCGACTAGTCGGAGATTGAGCGCAAATGAAGTACAAACTTATCCGCTCGATGGCGCATAACTGGTCGCACTCATTCATGAGCGAAATGAACTACGTAGACGGTGCCTTCGTCTACGAGGACGTGTACAGGCTGGCCAGAGAGCGACGCGGCGAAAAGGTGATTATCAACTGGATTCCAGCCGACGGCGAAGATTCGCGCGAATTCCCGCCACGGGTGCAGAAATGTGTGGATGCTTACCGGGCTGGGCTGGCAGAGCACCTTCGGCGGCATCACGTTGACGCTTCAGCACTCAAGGTGTTCCGCACCGAAGTGTATGTCGCTGAAAACTTTCGCATGTACGTACGCACTTTCGTTGTCGACGATAGAGACAAGGAACATGTGGCGTTCGTCTGGAGCTAGTCCGGCGCCTCAGCCGTCGGCCGGAAGTAAGACCGGCCAGGGTACGCGATAGCGACGAAAACGAACCTTGTCGTCAAGGGCATGAACGAAACAGCGGGCATTGCCAGCGGACTGCTTTTGTAACACAATCCGTCACACAGACCCGTGGAGCGACTGCCTTGACGCCCCGCGCACGGAGGTAATTTGATGTGGCCAGTGGTCTCCCATCAGCCACCCCAAGAATTCAAGCGAAAGCCCAGTCCTCGGACTGGGCTTTTTGCTTTCTGGCGCCGAACCCGTGCTGTAGTTCCAAGCAGCAACGCAGCTTTCCGCGCCCACCCCGCCGAACGGGTGATATGCTTGCAGGGCACCGTCCACCAGTGACCTCCATGCGCCCCGACCGCTCCTCCGATCCTCACATCTCGAGCCTCACCGCGAAGAAGCGTCCGGCCGTGCGCTACGTCATTGGCGTGCTGGTCGCTTTCTGCATGCTCCTGATCGGCTTCGTGACCTGGGACGCCTGGCACTCGCGCCAGCAGCGGCTGGCGGACACTGCCACCGTCACCGCCAACATGGCGCTGGCGCTGGCGACCCAGGGCGAGGGCACGATCCGCGTGGTCGACAGCGTGCTCGCCGGCGTGGTGGAACGCATCGAGCACGACGGCATGGTGGGCACCGACCGCGAGCGCCTGCGCCTCCACCTGCGCAACATGGTCACGAGCGTCGAGGAACTGCATGGCCTGTTCGTGTATGGCGCCGACGGCGGCTGGGTGGTGACCTCGCTCGAGCAGCCGATCAGGGGCAACAACTCCGACCGCGAATACTTCCGCTACCACCGCGTCCACAAGGACCGCAGCGTGCACGTGGGCCTGCCCGTGCGCAGCCGCTCGAGCGGGGTGTGGGTCCTGCCCGTCTCAAGGCGCCTGGACAATCCGGACGGCAGCTTTGCCGGCGTGGTGCTCGGCACCATCCGCGTGGATTATTTTTCCGGCATCTACGAGCGCTTCGATACCGGCGCCGCGGGCACCATCGTGCTGATGCACGACGAAGGCCGGCTGATCTACCGCCATCCCTTCGACGTGCAGCTGGTCGATAGCGACGTCACCAAGGGCACGATCTATTCGCTCTACAAGCGCAGCCCCACGGCCGGCACGGCCATGATCAAGTCCTATATCGACGGCGTCGAGCGGCTGTACAGCTACCGGCATTTCGACGGCTTCCCGCTGATCGTCGCCACCGCCCAGTCCAAGGACGAAATCCTGGCCAAGTGGTGGCGGTCGACCTCGGCCCTGGCGGCGGCGGCGCTCGTGGTGATCGCGCTCCTGTGCGGCGGCGCCTGGCGCCTGGTGCGCCAGATCATGATCCGCGACCGGCTGGAGCAGGAACTGGTGAGTGCGCGCGCCGTGCTCCAGCAGGACAACCGCGAGCTGGCCCACCTGGCCGACAACGATGCCCTGACGGGCATCGCCAACCGGCGCCGTTTCGAGCATGAGCTGGAACTGGAGAAGAAGCGCGCCGGACGCAGCGGCAAGCCGCTGTCGCTGGTCATGGTGGACGTCGACTACTTCAAGAAGTACAACGACACCTACGGCCACGTGCAGGGCGACGAATGCCTGCGCCAGGTGGCGGCCGCGATCCGCGACAGCCTGGGACGGCCGACCGACCTGGCGGCGCGCTACGGGGGCGAGGAATTCGCGGTCCTGCTGCCCGACACCGACCCGCGCGGTGCACGCAACGTGGCGGAACACCTGCGCCTCGCGGTGATGCGCGCCGCGATCCCGCATTCGGCGAATCCGCCCGGCGTGGTGACCGTCAGCGCCGGCGTGTGCACGATGCGCTTCGCCACCGGCGACGATACCGACGCGACCCTGCTGGTGGAGCGCGCGGACGCCCTGCTCTATCGCGCCAAGCAGACCGGCCGCAACCGGGTGCGCAGCGACGAGGACGAAGACAGGGACGATAGCGAGGCTGCAAACAACAACGCGCAGCCAGGTGCGGCTGCGCGTCATGCCTAGCGGTCAGCAGGCTTATTGGCTGGCTCAGTAGCGGTTCGGATTGCGCGGACGTTCGTCGTAGCGGTTCGGGACCCCATCGCCGTCGCGGTCGCGGCGGGCAGCGACCCGTTCGCCGTGGCGCCAGCCGCCGCGCTCCAGGTGCCAGCCGCTGGCGTCGCGGCGCCATTCGGTACGCTGGTAGGCGTAGCCCGGGCGGTCGCGCTCCCAATGGCCGCTGACCCACACGTGGCGCCGGCCGTTCCAGTCCCAGTAGCCCGGCACCCAGTCGTAGCCGCGGCGCGCGGCCGGCACCGCTTCGTGGCGCGGCGCCGGCGGCGCCTTGTGCACCACGAGGACTTCGGTGCGGATCGCGGCCTCGGCCTGGGCCGGCGCGAAGGCGGCGGCGCTGATCAGGACGGCGGCGGTGGCGGCGAGAATGCTTTTCATGGTGCTCTCCTTGCGGTTGGTGTGAGACCACTATAGCGAGCCCGGCCCTTGCAATGGGCGAATGAAGGAAGTTATTACAGCCGATACATGAGGCCACAAAGATGTAACAGCGGCGCCAGATGCAAATCGGTGTGAAGCCGTGTCCAGGCGGCCAGGAAAGGCGGTGCTGGAAGTACTGCGGGAGGGTGCTGCGGAAACAGCAACCGGCCCGAAGGCCGGCGTATGCTGCATTGCAGCCGGACGCTGGCCGGCTGCGGGGAAGAAATTAGTCGAGCTTGAATGCGTAGTCGACCTTGGTCCAGGTCTGGGCCGGTGCGCCGTCCTTGGTACCCGGCTTGAACTTGCAGCCGCTCAGGCCCTTGATCAGCGCCTTGTCCAGGTTCTTGAAGCCGCTCGACTTGTCGATCTTGGAATCGGTCACCGTGCCGTCGGCGCTGACCAGGAACGACGCCGAGGTCGTGCCCTGCTCTTCGTTCATCAGCGAGGCCTTCGGGTAGTCGATTGCGCACTTCTTCGGGTCGAACGATGCCGGCACTTCGGCGGCGAAGGTCGAGGCGCAGGCGCCGGTCAGGGCCAGGACTGCGAACAGCTTGACGTTCAGGTTTTTCATGTTATTTCCCCAATAAGTTGATAAAGTTTTTCAGTCTCAAGCCGGCTCGTTCGCCGGCGCACTGCTTCACATCTTAGAATTCTTCCCACTCGTCGTTGCCGACGGTCGCGGTGCTTTTCTTCGGCTTGGCGACGGTCTCTTCGTCGCCCTGGCCCGCCGCTTTCGCGGCGGCCTTCGCGGCCGGTTTCTTCAGCGCCGGCGGGGCCGGACGCTTGGCTGCCGGACGCGCCACCACCGCGGTGCTGGCCGCAACCGGCGCTGCCGGTTCGAACTGGAACTGCTCGCCGTCTTCCAGCTTGAAGATGCTGACCACGCGGGCCAGTTCGCCGGCCTGGTCCTGCAGGCTCTGGGCGGCGGCTGCCGCTTCTTCCACCAGTGCGGCGTTCTGCTGGGTCATGCTGTCCATCTCGATGATCGACATGTTGACCTGCTCGATGCCGGCGCTCTGCTCGGCGCTGGCATTGGCGATCTCGCTCATGATGTCGGTCACGCGGCGCACGCTGGACACCACTTCGTCCATCGTCACGCCGGCCTGGCCGACCAGCTTGGTGCCGCGCTCGACCTTCTCGACGGAGTCGCCGATGAGGGTCTTGATTTCTTTCGCCGCCGCTGCCGAACGCTGCGCCAGGTTACGCACTTCCGATGCCACGACCGCGAAGCCGCGGCCCTGTTCGCCGGCACGCGCCGCTTCCACGGCGGCGTTCAGCGCCAGGATGTTGGTCTGGAAGGCGATGCCGTCGATGACGCCGATGATGTCGGCGATCTTGCTGGCCGAGTTGTTGATCTCGCCCATGGTGCCCACCACTTGCGACACCACGTCGCCGCCCTTGCGGGCCACGTCCGAGGCGGTCGCCGCCAGGGCGTTCGCTTCACGGGCGTTGTCGGCGTTCTGCTTGACGGTCGAGGTCAGTTCTTCCATCGCCGACGCGGTCTTTTCCAGCGAGCTGGCCTGCAGTTCGGTACGCGAGGACAGGTCGATGTTGCCGGCCGCGATTTCACGCGAAGCGGTGCCGATGGTCTCGGTGCCGCGGCGCACCTGCTCGACGATGTCGACCAGGCTGTTGCGCATTTCCTTCATCTCGACCAGCAGGCTGCCGCGGTCGGATTCCTTGGTCTCGATCGCGATCGACAGGTCGCCGTGGGCGATGCTGCCGGCGATCTTGGCGGTGTAGCCAGGCTCGCCGCCGAGCTGCTTGAGCAGGCTGCGGGTGATCACATAGGCTGCCACGCCGCCCATCACGAGGGCCAGGGCCAGCAGCATCAGCATGAAGTTACGGGCGTTGACGAAGGCCGCCTGGGCATCGACCGCGCTCTGCGCGTTCTGCTTCTCTTCCAGGACCGCCAGCTGGTCCAGCGCTTCGTTCCACTTCTTCTGGACCGGGCGCACTTCCTTGATCATCACGCGGGTCGCGTCCATGGCGTTGTTCGCCAGGTAGAGCTCGGCTGCCTTGGCGATTGCCGGCATGGCGGCCGCTTCATGTTCCTTGATCTGGGCAAGCAGCTTCTTTTCGTTGTCGCTGGCGTGTTCCGCGAAGATCGCGGACAACTTGCGCTGGGCTTCGTTGTATTTTTCGGTCTGAACCTTGAACTTGTTCATCTCCGGCTCCATGTCGGCCGGGTCGGTCATCAGGGTCAGGACGCGCAGCGAAGCGACACGTTCGGCGACGTTGTTGCGCATGTCGACCACCAGGGCGGTCGAGACGTTGTTCACGCTCACCACCTGGTCCAGGCGATCCTGGATCTGCGCCATACGCAGAATGCCCACCACCGTGACGGCCACCAGCAGGACCAGCACCAGTGCAAAACCGAGTGCCAGGCGGCTGCCGACCTTCATGTTGTTCAAGTTCATTCGCTTCTTCCCTGTGTATCTTATTGATCGGACTCGCCCGGAGTGGATGGCGCCGCGCGACGCATCGCAGAACCTTGCTTAATGGCTCTGCATATTTCCGACAGGATAAATCAAAACTTTGACCCAAAAGTCAGAAATTGTCTTGGCCATCCGATCTGTTTCGACCGAACAACAGCGTTGATGTCATGCAACCTCTGGGAATGGGGGAATTATCGGCTTTGACTTGCTACACAGCAAGCTTTATGAAACATTGCATTATAGAAATGTTAAGAATGTGTGGCAATTTGCAGACAAGAAACGAAAAAGAGCGTGCCGCGGCACGCTCTTTTCATGATCAAAAGGTAAATACGCGAAGGGCTCAGGCCGCCATCGGCATTTTCGCAGCGGCTTCCAGCAATAGCCGCGGATCGCCCGCTGCCAGCCGCTTCGAGTCCGACAAGACCTGGCGGAAGGCGCGCGCCCCTGGCAAGCCGGTCATCAGGCCCAGCATGTGGCGGGTGATGCTGTTGAGCTTCAGGCCGAGAGGGCCGTAGCGGCGCAACTGCTCTTCGATATAAGGGATCATCGCCTCCAGCACCTCGGTGCGCGAACGCGGGCGCCCTGCCTGGCCGTAGAAGCGCGCGTCCCAGTTCGCCATGATCCAGGGGTTGTGATAGGCCTCGCGGCCCAGCATCACGCCGTCGACGTGTTCCAGGTGCAGGGCGATCTCGTCGTCGGACTTGACGCCGCCGTTGATCAGGAATTCCAGGTCGGGGAACTCGCGCTTGAGCTGGTAGGCCACTTCGTAGCGCAGCGGCGGGATCTCGCGGTTTTCCTTGGGCGACAAGCCCTTGAGCACGGCGTTGCGGGCGTGGACGATGAAGGTCTGGCAGCCGGCGTCGGCGATGGTGCCGACGAAATCGCGCACGAAGCCGTATTCCTCGTTGTAGTCGATGCCGATGCGGTGCTTGACGGTGACGTCGATGGAGACCGCGTCGCGCATCGCCTTGACGCAGTCGGCCACCAGCTGCGGCTCGCTCATCAGGCAAGCGCCGAAAGCGCCCTTCTGCACCCTTTCGGACGGGCAGCCGCAGTTCAGGTTGATTTCGTCGTAACCGTACTGCTCGCCCAGCCTGGCGCTCTTGGCCAGGTCGGCCGGATCGCTGCCGCCCAGCTGCAGGGCCACCGGATGCTCCACCTCGTCATAGCGCAGGTGGCGTTCGACGTCGCCATAGACCAGGGCCCCGGTGGTGACCATTTCGGTGTACAGCCAGGTGTGCTGGGTGATCTGGCGGTGGAAGACGCGGCAGTGGCGATCGGTCCAGTCCATCATGGGGGCAACGCTGAGTTTTCGCTTTCCGTATTTCATTCAGATTCCTGTTGTTCCTTGCCATCCCGATGCCCTCACTGTCGCAGATGGGCGGCATGCGCCCGTTCTCAAGGGGCCGACGCCGCGGGGCGGCATGCGCCGGCTCGGTAAGCGTGTCGAGAGGCGCCGGCCAAGGACAATCTGGGGCCGGCATGCGAGGCTGGGATGGGCGCCCGGCGCGGCATGCGAATGGCGGGCCGCCGAATATTACCTGAAAAGCGGGCGCATTTCTCTCCACCGCGGTTCCTAAGAGCACAAGTTTGCCGAGCGGAAATTTTTTTGATGCGTATCTGTATTGCTCGGGCGGCCCCGGCGTTACAATCCGTGGTGTGCACACCACTGATCTCGCAAACGGCCCGGTAAGCTCCGCGACGCCCGCCGCCTCGACCGGCGGCGCGGGGGGCGGCGCGCGCGCGGCCACCCCGGCGCATCCGGTGGCCGCCATCATGCAGCCCTACTTCCTGCCCTACATCGGCTACTTCCAGCTGATCGCCACCAGCGACGTGTTCGTCGTCTACGACAACATCAAGTACACCAAGAAGGGCTGGATCAACCGCAACCGCATGCTGCGCAACGGCGAGGACGCGATGTTCTCGCTGCCGCTGCAGGCCGGCGCCGATCACCTGGACGTGGTCGAGCGAGAACTGGCGCCCGGCAAGGAGCGCCACAAATGGCTGGCCCAGCTCAAGGGCGCCTATGGCCGCGCGCCCCACTACGCGGCCACCTTGCCCCTGCTGGAGCGCATCGCCGCCTGCCCCGAGGACAACCTGTTCCGCTTCCTGCACGCGGCCCTGCTGGCCTGCTGCGAGCACCTGGGCATCGCGACCCCGATCCGCGTGTCCTCGACCGTGGAGATCGACCACGGCCTGAAAAGCCAGGACAAGGTGCTGGCCCTGTGCGAGGCGCTGGGCGCGCGCAGCTATGTGAACCCCATCGGCGGCACGGAACTCTATGCGCGCGAGGAGTTCGCCGCGCGCGGCATCGATTTGCGCTTCCTGCGCGCCCGGCCGCTCGACTATCCCCAGCTGGACGGCAAGCCCCATGTGCCCTGGCTGTCGATCGTCGACGTCCTCATGTTCAACCCGCTCGATACCGTGCGCGCCTGGGTGCGTACTCACTACGACCTGATCTAGCCTATGTACAAATGGACAAAACTGGGGAAGGTGTTCACCCCGCAGGACGTTCCCGGCCGGCCCTGGCTGAAGGAATTCGCCCAGGCCCCCGCCACCCTGGTCTGCGACGACTACGTGCGCGTGTATTTCTCCTGCCGCCCCGCGCCCGATGCGAACGGCCAGTACGTCAGCTATTCGAGCTGGGTCGACCTCGACCGGCGCGACCTGACCCGCGTGCTGCGCGTGGCCGAGCAGCCCATCCTGGCGCTGGGCGAGCTGGGCGAGTTCGACGAATTCGGCACCTATCCGGTCTCGGTGACCCGCGAAGGTAATGAAGTGCGCGCCTACTACGCCGGCTGGACCCGCTGCGAATCCGTCCCCTTCAACACCGCCATCGGCATGGCCACCAGCCTGGACGGCGGCGCGACGTTCAAAAAAGCCGGGCGCGGGCCGGTGCTGCCCTATACCCTGGACGAACCCTTCGTGCTGAGCGGCCCGAAGGTGCGCCGCTTCGAAGGCCAGTGGCAGCTGTTCTACATCGCCGGGCGCAAGTGGAAGCTGGTCGAGGGCCGCGCCGAGCCGGTCTACAAGATCCGCATGGCGACATCGAACGACGGCGTCAATTGGACCAAATTGAACCGCGACCTGGTCGAGAGCCGCATCGAGGAAGACGAAGCCCAGGCCAGCCCGGACGTCATCCACGCCAAGGGCAAGTACCACATGTTCTTCTGCTACCGCTACAGCAGCAACTACCGCGGCAAGCAGTTCGGCTACCGCATCGGCTACGCCTCGAGCACCGACCTGACGAACTGGACCCGCGACGACGCCAAGGCCGGCCTGGACGTCTCGGCCAGCGGCTGGGACGACGAGATGGTCAGCTACCCGCATGTGTTCGAACTCGACGGCCGGATCTACATGGCCTACCTCGGCAACGGCGTCGGCCGCTACGGCTTCGGCCTGGCGGTGCTGGACGGCGAACTGGAGTGACAGCATGAAGTGGACCAAACTCGGCAAGATCTTCGACCCGTCGCAGCACGCCCTGCCCAACGGCTGCACCCTGTTCGCGCAGTCGCCCCAGGCGCTGGTCTGCGACGGGTACGTGCGCATTTATTTCTCCACCCGGGCCAAGGACGCCAGCGGCAAGTTCCTCAGCCACGTGGCCTATGTCGACATGGACCGCAGCCTGTCGACCATCCTGCGCGTGGCCGACCACACCGTGCTGCCGCTGGGCGAACTGGGCGCCTTCGACGAGCACGGGATCTTCCCCATCAACGTACTGCGCCACGAGGGCCAGGTGCTGGCCTATACCACCGGCTGGAACCGCCGCGTTTCGGTCTCGGTCGACACCGCGATCGGCCTGGCGCTCAGCAAGGATGAAGGCCGCACTTTCCAGCGCCTGGGCAGCGGCCCGGTGCTGGCCCAGTCGCTGCACGAGCCCTGCCTGGTGGGCGACGGCTTCGTCCTGCACGCGGGCGGCCGGTTCCACATGTGGTACATCTTCGGCACCGGCTGGAAGCGCTACGGCGCGGATGCGGCGCCCGACCGCACCTACAAGATCGGCCACGCGACCTCGCCGGACGGCATCCGCTGGACCAAGGAGGAAGCGCGCCGGATCGTGGCCGACCGCCTGGGACCGGACGAGAGCCAGGCCCTGCCCACCGTGGTCGAGGTCGACGGGCGCTGGCACATGTTCTTCTGCTACCGCCAATCCTTCGACTTCCGCAGCAATCCGGACCGCGGCTACCGCATCGGCCATGCCTGGTCCGACGACCTGGTGGACTGGACCCGCGACGACGACATGATCCCGCTCGCCGTCGAGCCGGGCGCCTGGGACGGCGAGATGCAGTGCTATCCCCACGTCTTCAAGCTGGACGGCAAGGTCTACCTGCTCTACAACGGCAACGCTTTCGGGCGCGACGGCTTCGGCCTGGCGGTGCTGGCGCCATGAGCCCGGCGATGAACGGCCTGGACCTGCGCCGCGACAGCGCCTCCGCCACCCAGGTCGAGGCCCTGCTGCGCGCCTGCGACGCGGCCTTCGTGCCGCCGCTCAGCAGCCGGGTGGCGCTCGGCGCCTATGCCGCCAAGCTTGCCGGACAGGCGCGCCTGCTCGAAGCATGGCAGGATGAGGCCTTGATCGGCCTGGTGGCGATCTACTGCAACGACCCCGGCGGGGTGGCCTATGTCAGCAATGTCAGCGTGGCGCCCGGCCACGCCCGGCGCGGCATCGCCGGCCGGCTGCTGGACGAGGCGCTCGATGCGGCGCGCCGGGCCGGCATGCGGGAAGCTGCGCTCGAGGTGGGCGCGCAGAACGCCGCCGCCGTCGCGCTGTACCGGAAACACGGCTTCGTCCAGGAGGGCGAAGCGAACCAGGACCGCATGCTGCGCATGCGCCTGCCCTTTCAACATGGAACGACCATGACCAACGACCGCGACTACAACGCCGAAGCGAAAGACAGCCAGGGCCACCAATATGCCTACGGCTTCGACTTCGACGTCATGCACCCCTACATGCTGCAAAGCTTCCAGCCCTTCTTCCGGCCGGGCAGCCTGCTGGAACTGGGCTGCTTCCAGGGCGCGCTGACGCGCCGCCTGCTGGCCCACTTCGACGACGTCACCTGCGTCGAGGCCTCGAGCGAGGCGCTGGACGCGGCGCGCGCGCTGGTCGGCGACAAGGCCACCTTCTTCCACGCCCGCTTCGAAGAGGTGCGGCTGCCGCGCCGCTACGACAACATCGTGCTGACCCATGTGCTGGAGCACCTCGACGACGCGGTCGGCCTGCTGCGCCGGATCAACGACGAATGGCTGGCGCCGGGCGGCCGCCTGTTCCTGGTGTGCCCGAACGCCAACGCGCCCTCGCGCCAGATCGCGGTCAAGATGGGCCTGATCGAGCACAACGCGGCCGTCACCCCTGCGGAGCTCGACCATGGCCACCGCCGCACCTACAGCCTCGACACGCTGGAACGCGACGCCGTCGCCGGCGGCCTGGCGGTGCGCCACCGCTCCGGCATCTTCTTCAAGGCGCTGGCCAACTTCCAGTGGGACCGCCTGCTCCAGACCGACATCATCTCGCCGGCCTACCTGGACGGCTGCTATGCCCTGGGCCAGCACTACCCGGACCTGTGCGCCAGCATCTTCCTGCTGTGCGAGCAGGGTCCCTCGACCACACAATCCTGAGCCGCCATGAGCAACCTCCCCGCCAGCATCAAGCACCCCGAGATCGAACAGCACCGCAAGGCCGTGCGCAACAGCCCGCGCAACGCCCAGGCCCACGCCCTGCTCGGCCTGGCCCTGCAGCGCCACGGCATGCTGGCCGAGGCCGTGGCCAGCCAGCGCCGCGCGCTCGAGCTCGACCCCAAGCTGACCGGCCTGCACGCCGTGCTGGGCCCCGCCCTGTTCGACCTGAAGCGCTACCCGGAATCGGTCGAAAGCTACCGCCGCGCGGTGGCGCTGCAGCCGAACGAGCCCGACCTGCGCAAGGGCCTGTCGGACGCCCTGCGCCATGCCGGCCAGCTGCCGCAGGCGCTGGAACAGGCGCAGCAGGCGCTGGCGCTGCGCCAGGACGACCTCGACCTGCTGTTCACCCTGGCCGCCTGCCAGCACGGCATGCGCGACCATGCCGCCGCCGCCGAGACCTTCGGACGCGTGCTGGAACTGGTGCCCGAGCACGTCAACGCGCGCCTGGACCTGGGCCAGTGCCTGCTGCACCTGCACCGGCACGATGCGGCCGAAGCGGCCTATCGCGGCGTGATCGCGCGCGAACCCGGCCACGTGCGCGCCCACATCAGCCTGGGCAGCACCCTGCGCGAACTGCGCCGCTTCGACGAAGCGGTGACCTGTTTCGAACGCGCGCTGGAGCTCGATCCGCAGCATGCGGACGCGCTCTACGAACTGGGCGTGGCCCTGCAGCTGCAGGGCAAGATCGGCCCGGCCCGCGCCGTGCTGGAGCAAGGCCTGGCGCTGGCGCCGGACCATGAACTGCTCCTGCGGGCGCTGGCGCACAGCTGCTTCGAGCTGGGCCAGTGGGAACAGGCGCTGGCGCACGCGCGCCGCTGCCTGGAGGTGGCGCCCAGCCCCACCTCGCACAGCGCCATGCTGTTCATTCTCAGCCACTGCTGCAACGACGGCGCCCAGCTCACCGCCGAGCATTTCGCATTCGGCCGGCGTTGGGAGCAGCCCCTTAGCGCGCTGCGCCAGCCGCACGCGAACCCGCGCGATCCGGGCAAGCGCCTGAACGTCGGCATCGTCTCGGCCGACCTGTACCACCACGCGGTGACCCGCTTCATCGAGCCGATCATGTCGCTGCTGAAGGACAGCCAGCAACTGAGCCTGCACGTCTATTACAACAACACGGTGAGCGACGAAATGACCGGCCAGCTGCGCGGCTACGTGGCCGAGTGGCGCCAGATCGCCCACCTCGAGGACGAGGCGGTCGAGCGCATGGTCCGCGAGGACGGCATCGACATCCTGATCGACTTGAACGGCCACTCGGCGCGCAACCGCCTGGGACTGTTCGCCCGCAAGCCGGCGCCGGTGCAGGCCAGCTGGATCGGCTATGCCGGCACCACGGGCCTGGAATCCATGGATTACTACCTGTCCGACCAGTTCCACCTGCCGGAAGGCCGCTACGACGAGCAGTTCTCGGAAAAGATCGTGCGCCTGCCGCTGTCGGCGCCCTTCATGCCGGATCCGAACGCGCCGCCGGTGAACGAGCTGCCGGCCCGGACCAACGGCCACCTCACCTTCGCCAGCTTCCACCGCACCAGTAAAGTCAGCCGCGACGTGATCGCGCTGTGGGCCAAGCTGCTGCGCTCCCTGCCGACCTCGAAGATGCTGCTGGGCGGCCTGCAGCAGGGCACCGACGACACCCTGCTCGGCTGGTTCGACGAGGAAGGCATCGCGCGCGAGCGCCTGATCCTGCGCGAGCGCACCACGGTGCACGGCTACCTGACCCAGCACCACGAGGTCGACATCTGCCTCAGTCCCTTCCCCTACTCCGGCTCGACCACGATCTGCCACGCGCTGTGGATGGGCGTGCCGACCCTGGCCACGATCGGCCCGACCAACCCGAGCCACTCGGCGGTCTGCTACCTGGCCCACCTGGGCCTGAGCTCCTTCATCGCCGACGACGAGGAAACCTTCCTGCGCCTGGGCGCCTTCCTGAACGAGAACCTGGACACCCTGGCCGCACTGCGCGCCAGCATGCGCGAGCGCTTCACCAATTCGGTCGTGGGCTACCCGGGCGTGGCCGCGGCCAGCGTGGAGTACGCGCTGCGCCTGATGTGGTTGCGCTGGTGCGAGGGCCAGCCGGCCGCGCCGCTGCGCGTGCGCCTGTCGGACCTCACCGACGGCTCGGAACAGGAGAACCAGGCATGAACGACAAGATGAAACCGATCCGCACCCGCGCCGACCTGGCCGTGAACGGCGCCGCGCCGGCGTTTGACGAACTGCTGCACGTGGGCCGCCCGAATATCGGCGACCGCGAGGCTTTCCTGCGTTATGCAAACGACATCTTCGACCGCCGCTGGCTGAGCAACGATGGGCCGCTGCTGCAGGAATTCGAGGCGCGTATCGCCGCCCACCTGGGCGTGCGCCACTGCGTCGCCATGTGCAACGGCACCATCGCGCTCGAGATCGCGATCCGGGCCATGGGCCTGCAGGGCGAGGTGATCGTGCCTTCGTATACCTTCGTCGCCACCGCCCACGCGCTGCAGTGGCAGGGCATCACGCCGGTGTTCGCCGACGTCGACCCCGCTACCCACAACATCTCGCCCGAGGCGGTGCGGCGCATGATCACCCCGCGCACCACCGGCATCATCGGAGTGCACCTGTGGGGCCGCGCCGCGCCCGTCGAGGAGCTGCAGGCGATCGCCGACGAGCACGAACTGGGCCTGCTGTACGATGCCGCCCACGCCTTCTCGTGCACCCACCAGGGCAAGATGATCGGCAATTTCGGCGCCTGCGAGGTGCTGAGCTTCCACGCCACCAAGTTCTTCAACAGCTTCGAGGGCGGCGCCGTGGTGACCAACGACGACGCCCTGGCCGACCGCATGCGCCTGATGCGCAACTTCGGTTTCTCGGGCCTGGACCAGGTGAGCCACCCCGGCACCAACGGCAAGATGATCGAGATCGCCGCCGCCATGGGCCTGGTCAACCTGGACGCCATCGACCAGGTGATCGCCGCCAACCGCGCCAACTACGACTGCTACCGCGCGGTGCTGGCCGATATCCCGGGCGTGCGCCTGATCGATTACGACCCCGCCGAGCGCAACAACTATCAATACGTGATCCTGGAGGTGGCCCCGGACTGCGCCGCCGGCCGCGACGAGATCGTCACCGCCCTGCGCGCCGAGAACATCATGGCGCGCCGCTACTTCTGGCCCGGCTGCCACAAGATGGAACCCTACCGCTCGCTGTTCCCGCATGCCGGGCTGGTGCTGCCCGATACCGAGCGGGTCGCCGCCAGCGTGATCGTGCTGCCGACCGGGCAGACCATGGACGCGGACAAGATCGCGGTCGTGGCCCAGGTGATCCAGACCGTCGTCGGAGGCGTCTAAGCGCTTGAGGTGTTCGATTTAACAATGTTCGGGGCGCGGTTCCTCCTTCTTCTGGGGGAGCCGCGCCCTTGTTCTTTATACACGGCAAAAAATATTTAAAAAAATTTCCGCATGGCACTTAATGCCGGACTTAAACCTGTCGCCTTGTACTGATGAGAGCGAGTGACACACAGCAAGATAGTCCGCTCGAAACGAAACACGAACCGAATTCTTCCGATACTAGGAGCCCAACATGCTGAGCCTTCACACCAAC